>JAILGO010000058.1 GCA_024696725.1 Eubacterium sp.
GCAGAAAGATACTCTTCTTCCGACGATAACGTACTCGGTAAGACTGAGCACCGCTGTTGGAACGCCTACACAAGGTGCGAGGGTTTCATATATGAAAAGGCCCCCGAAGACGTTGCCGGCGAGTTAATACAAAAAAAGAAAAAAGACCTTCTTAAAAAGACTCATAATTGTCTTGTGCCATTCGATATGCTCGCAGAAGACCTTCGAAAAACTGACGACGATTAAATTAAAGCACTGTCCCGGTGAGACAGTGCTTTTTTATTACAGGCTATATATTTCCGTATACTTTTCGGTCAGGTAATCGACATAGTAATCGGCGTTGAGTCCCGTACCGAGAACGCGGGACAGAAGCTGCTGCGGAGTGTAGAGTCCGCCGTGCTTCCATATATTTTCCCTGTTCCATTCGTTTATCGGCTCAAGGTTGCCCGACGCCACGCATTTTTCAACGTCGACGGTTTCTCTCATCTTCGAGAGGAACTGCGCGCCGTAGGCGTTGCCGAGCGCATAAGACGGGAAGTAACCGATTAAACCGCCCGCCCAGTGGCTGTCCTGAAGAACGCCGTGCTTATCGTCCGGAACGTCGACTCCGAGGTATTCCTTATAAAGCCTGTTCCATTCCTGCGGTAAATCCTTAACGGCGAGCTCTCCGGCTAACACGCGTTTTTCAAGCTCGTAACGAATCATAACGTGAAGCGAATAGGTAAGCTCGTCGGCTTCCGTTCTGATAAGCGACGGCTGAGCCTTATTTACGGCAATATAAAGCTCCTCGGCGGTTTTTCCCTTAAGCTGAGCGGGGAACAGCTCAACGAGCTTCGGGAAAATCAGAGCGCAGAACTCTCTGCTTCTTCCGATAATGTTCTCATAAAACCTGCTCTGACTTTCGTGAATACTCATATATCTTCCGCAGTCGAGCTCGGTGAACGCCAAATCCTCGTCCGAACCGGTATCGTAGAGCGCGTGACCGCCCTCGTGGACGACGCTGTACATAGAGCAGACGAAATCGTCCCTGAAATAATGGGTCGTAATTCTCTCGTCAAGGTGAGAGCCGAGGCTTGTAGTGAACGGGTGCTCGGTTGTTGAAAGGCCGACTCTTTCAAGGTCGAGACCGATAAGCTTCATAAGATAGTACGAAAGCTCCTCCTGCTTATCCTCGGGGAAGTCGCCGAAGCGTATACCGTCGTCTACCTGAGGCTTTTCGGATATTCTTTTAAGAAGCGGAACGATACTGCTTCTCAGCTTGCCGAAAAACTCGTCAAGTATCTCCGTCGTCAAGCCCTCCTCATAGTCGCCGAGACAATGATTGTACGGGTCTTTGCCGGGCTCAATATAAAGCGCGAAGCGCTTAGCGGTTTCAAATATTCTTTCAAGGTACGGACGGAAAAGCGCGAAGTCCGATTTTTCCTTAGCGTTATGCCACACGTCGTCCGCTTTAACAAGCAGCTCCTGATACTCAACGTATTCCGACATCGGTATTTTTTTCATATCGCGGATATCCTTAAGCAGCAGGTAAACCATACGCCGCTCCTTTTCGCTTAGCTTCTCCCTGTTCGCGTCGAGGTATTCGAGCAGCTTCTCCGTTTCCTCAGACGTTGAGAGGATATACACCTCCTCGGTCAGCACGGACATACTCTGCGCGCGGTTATCCGCCGTTTTTTTCGGCGCCGTGGTTACGCCGTCGTACTGCATAAGCCCGAGCGCGTGGTCGTAGGCGGCGAGTTTTTTCTGAAGCGACATAAGCGCTTCCCTTGCCTTTGTTAAATCTGTGTAGCTCATTGTAATCTCCTTTTGAATAATATATACATATAATAACATATTATTAAGCGATTATCAATTTTTGGTTGAGTTATTTTATAAAATCATATATAATTGTAATAACAAATTTTCGAGGTTGGATTATGAGCGATAACAAAGGATATATCGGTCCTGAGGATTACGCGGAGCCGAGGTGTCTCCTGTGCGACGAGCCGTACGGAGTAACGCCCGAGGTTAAGTCCGTTCCGCAGGACAGAATCATAAGAAAAATGGACGAGTATATGAGCCGCAGGGATTACAGCGGCGCCGAAAGGCACCTTTTCTACTGGCTTGAAGAAGCGAAGCTCGGTCACGACAAGCGAGGCGAACTTATGCTCAGAAACGAGCTCGTCGGTCATTTCCGCAAAACGGGTAACAGAGACGGCGCCTTTGAAAACGGCGAGGCGGCGCTCGGGCTTATCGGAGAGCTCGATTTCGGCGACACCGTAAGCGCAGGCACTACCTATATAAACGTTGCGACGGCTTACAACGCCTTCGGCGAAAACGAGCGGGCGATTCCGCTTTTTGAAAAGGCAAGAGCAATTTACGAAAAGAGCGAAAAGACCGCGCCGTCGCTTCTCGGCGGGCTTTATAACAATATGGCTCTTACCTGCGTCGCGCTTAATGAATACGACAAGGCGTTCGGGCTTTACGGCAGAGCGCTTGAGGTTATGAAAGGGGTTAACGGCGGCGAGCTCGAGCAGGCTATAACCTATCTTAATATGGCAGACGCTTACGAGGCGCAGCTCGGCGCGGAGAGCGCAGAAGACAAAATCGGCGAGCTGCTCGACAAGGCGTACGACTTACTTAAAAACACAGCGGCTCCGCATGACGGCTATTACGCCTTCGTGTGTGAAAAATGCGCGCCGTCATTTTCCTATTACGGATATTTTCTCGCGGCGGCGGAATTAAAGAAAATCGCGGAGGAAATCTATGAAAGGGCTTGAGCTTTCAAAGGCATATTTTAACGAATACGGTCTCCCCTTGCTTGAATGGGAATTCCCCGGGCTTATGCCGTATCTCTGCGCAGGGCTTTTCGGAAGCGGAAGCGAGTGCTTCGGCTTCGACGACGAGGTTTCAACCGACCACGATTTCGAGCCCGGCTTCTGTATATTTCTTCCCGACGAGGAAACGCTCGACAGACGCAGCGCGTTTCTTCTCGAAAGAGCGTACGCGAAGCTTCCGAAGGAGTTCAACGGCTTTAAGCGCGCAATGCTTTCGCCCGTCGGAGGAGCGCGTCACGGAGTTCTGAGAACGGCGGATTTTTTTACGGAAAAGCTCGGCTCGCCCAACGGACTTCTTACGGCTGAGCAGTGGCTGACAGTTCCCGAGCAGGCACTCGCGGAGGCGGTTAACGGAGAAATCTTCTTCGATAACTACGGCGAGGTCAGCGAAATCCGAAAAAGACTTGAATACTATCCCGAGAGCATAAGGCGTAAAAAGCTTGCGGGCAATCTTCTCTTAATGGCTCAGTCGGGACAGTACAATTACAGACGCTGTCTTTCTCACGGCGAGGAGGCGGCGGCTCAGCTTGCGGTCTTTGAATTCGTAAACAGCGCGGCTTCGGCTATATTCTTATTAAATAAAGAATATAAACCTTATTATAAGTGGAGCTTCAGGGCGCTTCGCGCGCTGCCCAAGCTTTCGTTAGAAGCCGAGATTATGGAGTATCTTATTACTACGCCGAACGGCGAAGCTACCGCCGAGGAAAAGTATTACGCGATTGAGGGTATAGCCGCCGACGTTATAGACGCTCTTTCGGAGCAGGGACTTACAAAGGCAATCTGCGGCGACCTCGAAAAGCACGCTTACTCGGTAAACGACAGTATCGGCGACGCCGAAATCCGCAATCTTCACATTCTTGCGGCGGTATAAAGGAGAAAAAATGAAATTACACGGTATACAGAAAATGACGCTGCTCGATTTTCCGGGCGTAGTGTCCTGTACTGTTTTTTTAGGCGGTTGCGATTTCCGCTGTCCGTTTTGTCACAACTTCGAGCTTGTCGACGGAACGGCTAAGCCGGTTATGACCGACGACGATTTAATCGAATTCCTTAAGGGAAGAAAGGCTCTCCTCGACGGAGTTGCGATTACGGGCGGCGAACCCTGTATGCACGGGGAGGATTTAATCGCTCTTATTAAGCGAATCCGCGAAACCGGCTATAAGGTAAAGCTCGACACCAACGGCTATCACCCGGAGCTTTTAGAGGAGATTCTTTGCGGCGGTCTCGTCGATTATATCGCAATGGATATAAAAAACAGCGAGGAGAAGTACGCGGTAACCTGCGGACTCGACGAGATAGATACGGATAAAATAAAAAAGAGTATTTCTCTTTTAATGAGCGGCGATACTCCCTACGAATTCCGCACCACCGTCATTAACGAATTTCATGAGGCGGAGGATTTCGATAAAATCGGCGAAATGATTACGGGCGCAGAGAGGTATTTCCTTCAGCGCTTCACCGACAGAGACACCGTACCCTTCGGAAATCTTACCGCGCCGAGCTTCGACGACATGAGAAAATACGCCGAAATATCACGCAAATACGTTAAAAATACTGAATTACGCGGAGTTGAGTAAATCACAACATATAGTATACAAAAATTTTTTATCGCAAAAATAACCGAATATATTGACAAAACTACCTCTTATTGATATAATACATTTTGCACGGAAAAATGACTATCAATAAGGGGAGATTTTTTATGTACCAGGTAATTAAACGAGACGGCAGCGTTACCGATTTTGATATAAGCAAAATCAGCGCCGCTATCGCAAAAGCCTTCGAGGCTCAGGGCAGACAGTCCCATCCGAGCGTAATAGATTTAATCGCGCTCCACGTTACCGCGGATTTTGAAAGCAAAATCAAGGACGGTAAGGTATCGGTTGAAGCCATCCAGGACAGCGTTGAAAAGGTGCTTTCCGAATCAGGCTACGCAGACGTTGCAAAGGCATATATTCTCTACCGCAGACAGAGAGAAAAGGTCCGCAACATCAACTCAACACTTTTAAACTACAAGGACATCGTAGACAACTATCTTAAAATCAACGACTGGAGAGTTAAGGAAAACGCAACCGTTACGTATTCGGTAGGCGGACTTATCCTTTCAAACTCCGGCGCTATCACGGCTAACTACTGGCTCAGCGAGGTTTACGACGACGAGGTTGCCAACGCTCACCGCAACGCCGAAATTCACATTCACGACCTTTCAATGCTTACCGGCTACTGCGCAGGCTGGAGCCTTAAGCAGCTTATTCAGGAGGGTCTCGGCGGCGTAACGGGCAAAATCACCTCCTCTCCCGCTAACCACCTCTCAACTCTATGCAATCAGATGGTTAACTTCCTCGGCATTATGCAGAACGAGTGGGCAGGCGCTCAGGCTTTCTCCTCATTTGACACATATCTTGCTCCGTTCGTTAAGGTTGACAATCTTTCGCAGAAAGAGGTTAAGCAGTGCATTCAGTCCTTCGTTTACGGCGTTAACACGCCGAGCCGCTGGGGAACGCAGGCACCGTTTTCAAACATCACTCTTGACTGGGTAGTTCCCAACGACCTTAAGAACCTTCCCGCAATTATCGGCGGAAAAGAGATGGACTTCACCTACGGCGACTGCCAGAAGGAAATGGATATGGTCAACAAGGCCTTCATTGAAATTATGATTGAGGGCGACGCTAACGGACGCGGCTTCCAGTATCCTATCCCGACTTATTCCATCACCCGTAACTTCGACTGGAGCGAAACCGAGAACAATAAGCTCTTATTCGAAATGACCGCGAAGTACGGAACCCCCTATTTCTCAAACTATATCAACTCCGATATGGAGCCGAGCGACGTGCGCTCAATGTGCTGCAGACTTCGTCTTGACCTTCGCGAGCTCCGTAAAAAGTCAGGCGGCTTCTTCGGCTCGGGCGAATCAACGGGCTCAATCGGCGTTGTTACGATTAACCTTCCGAGAATCGCTTATCTCGCTTCCGACGAGGCTGACTTCTATGCGCGTCTTGACCACCTTATGGACATTTCGGCACGTAGCCTTAAGGTTAAGAGAACGGTTATTACGACTCTTCTCGACCAGGGACTTTATCCTTATACGAAGAGATATCTCGGCACCTTTGCAAACCACTTCTCAACTATCGGTCTTATCGGTATGAACGAGGTCGGCTTAAACGCAAAGTGGCTCAGAGCCGACTTAACTGACGAAAAAGTACAGCGCTTCGCGAGAGACGTGCTCAACCACATGCGCGAAAGACTTTCCGACTATCAGGAGAAGTACGGCGACCTCTACAATCTTGAGGCAACTCCCGCAGAGTCGACGACCTACCGTTTTGCAAAACACGACAAGGAAGCCTTCCCCGATATTATCACGGCGAATATGAACGGCGACCCGTACTACACGAACTCGTCGCACCTTCCCGTAGGTTACACGGAGGATATCTTCTCAGCGCTTGATATTCAGGACGATTTACAGACTCTCTACACCTCGGGTACCGTTTTCCACGCTTTCCTCGGCGAAAAGCTTCCCGACTGGAAGGCTGCGGCAAATCTTGTACGCAAGATTGCGGAAAACTACAAGCTTCCCTATTACACCATGTCCCCGACATACTCGGTATGTAAGGACCACGGTTACCTTACGGGCGAGCAGTACACCTGCCCGATTTGCGGAGCAAAGACGGAGGTTAACAGCCGTATCACAGGCTATTACAGACCTATCCAGAACTGGAACGACGGTAAGGCTCAGGAATACAAGGACCGTAAGGTTTACAACATCGGTAATTCGCACTTAACTCACACGGGGCCGAACCCTGCTCCCGTTGACGAGGTTAAGGAGGCTGTTGCAGAGGCTGCGGCTCCCGTTGTAAATCCCGAGGCTCCGAAAAAAGGCGTTATCCTCTTTAAGACGGCGACCTGTCCCAACTGTAAGGCGGCTGCGGCTCTTCTCGACAAGGCGGGAATTGAGTTCGAGGCGCTCAACGCGGACGAGAACGCAGAGCTTGTAGGAAAGTTCGGAATCAAGCAGGCTCCGACGCTTGTAGTCGTTAACGGAGACAGCTTTGAAAAATTCAGAGGCGTATCCGATATCAAGGGTTGGCTGATGAATAAATAAACGAAGGAGCGGACGCGGTTCCGCCCTCGATATATAGGGGAGGGCTCGCCCTCCCCGTTGTAATAGAAAGGTAAAGCTATGTACGATATTGTTGTTGTAGGCGGAGGTCCCGCAGGTATGACGGCGGCGCTTTACGCGCAGAGAAACGGAAAGAGCGCGCTCGTTATCGAAAAGTCAAGCTTCGGCGGTCAGATAACCCACTCCCCGAAGGTTGAAAATATCCCGGGCGAACATTCAATCAGCGGAAACGAATTCGCGGACAAGCTCTTTTCACAGATACTTGAGCAGGGCGCGGAAATTGAAATAGAAACCGTATGCGGTATCAAGGATAACGGAAGAACGAAAACCGTTTTAACGGAAGAGGGCGGCTCATACGAATGCAGGGCGGTCGTTATCGCGACGGGCGTTAAGCACCGTATGCTCGGCTTAGAGGGTGAGGCGGAGCTTGTAGGCGAGGGCATCTCCTTCTGCGCGGTTTGCGACGGCGATTTCTATAAAGGAAAAACCGTCTGCGTTGCAGGCGGCGGAAACTCGGCGCTTCAGGAGGCTATACTTCTTTCCGACAAGTGCGAAAAGGTTATTATGCTTCAGGACTTAACCTATTTTACGGGCGAAGAAACGCTTCAGAAAACCCTTTTCGCAAGAGATAACGTCGAAGCCTTTACGGGCGTTAAAATCGTTCGTCTTGTAACCGAAAACGGCGAGCTCACGGGCGTTGAAATCGAAAAGGACGGAAGAAACGAAACGATAAGCTGCGACGGTCTTTTCGTAGCAATCGGTCTTATCCCCGAAAACGAGCCCTTTGAGGAGCTTGCGAAGCTTAACTCCTTCGGTTATTTCGACACCGACGAGAGCTGCGTAACAAAAACCGACGGCGTCTTCGTTGCGGGCGACTGCAGAAGCAAGGCTATCCGTCAGGTAACGACTGCGGCTGCCGACGGTACAATCGCGGCGCTCGCGGCGTGCAGATACATCAACTCTCTTTAATACAAAAAAGAAAAAGGCGGCCCGAGGGTCGCCTTATATTTTTTATCAATCTTCTATTCTCTGCTTTACCGTTTTATAATCGCCGCTTCTTACGGACTGAACGGCGTCCTTAAGCGTCTTACCCGCCTTCTTCGCGGTTTCCTTAAGCGCTGATTTCGTTTCGTCGTCGAGCTCCTTAGCCGCAAGATAACCGCCGCGAACAGCCTCGACAAGATTTTCCTTTACGTCGAGAAGACCTCTCTGGCCCGTCGCCTCAATAATTTCGCCGATTGCGGTTTCAAGCGCGTCGAGCTGCTCCTCGGTAAGATTTCTTACCATCTCGTGGAAAACGAGGTCGGCGACCTTGCTCTGTGCCGACGTGTCGTCGCAGGTAATCAGCTTATCGCCGTTGAACTGCCACGAAAGCATATCGTGCTGCATTGCGCCGGTAATTCTGTTAGCCTTGACAACGGTATAATCGTCGTCGTGAGAAAGCATCATACCGATAAACGAGGAACGCGGAATTATATGGCGGTAGCGCGGTAGAATCTCCTTATACGCTTCGCTGTTTATATAGTCGTAGGTTCTGAAGCCGGGTCCGTCGTTATTATAGATAACCTTAACTCTGTCGCGGACCTCTTTAGGCGCGTTAAGCACCGCGTGAAGCGCAACGTAGCCGCCCTTTGAGTGACCGCTGACAATAATATCGCCGTCGAAGTGCTTTGCCGCCTCGGTAAGATAGTCGACGGAAAGCTTTTCGGACGGGATACCGTCGGGCGAGCCGAGCATATCGACGTCCTCTTTCCAGCCGATAAGGGTATCGTCGGTTCCGCGGAATATAACGACGATTTCACCCGTAGGAAGAAGGAAGGTACCTGCGTTAAACTGAACGGCAGGCTCCTTGCCGTAGTTATCCGTACACGCAACGACCTTCATTTCGCCGTAGCGTTTACGCGCAGCCATATCCATTAAAAGACGGCTTATTCCCTTAACAAGCACAAGACCTACCGGCTTATGCTTGCCGCCCCTGTACGCGAAAAGCTCGCGGCAGGCGATACCGAAGGGCTTCGGCTCGTCGTCAAAGCTCGGAGAAACGACCTTGTCAAGAGGCATATAAAAGCCCACGCCCATTGCAACGTTATCCTCGTCGGTAAAGGGCTTATCCCTGAAGGAAATATGACCGTAGTTTTTTACATAATCCGATACGTTTGCCATAAATACAACTCCTTTTAAATAATACTCATAAGTCTATTATATTACAATGTGTGAAAATTGCAAGTGAAAAATACCGCCGTGCGTCTGCACGGCGGTTGATATTATTTATTCCTGTAAATGATTGCTTCACGCTCGGGTCCGTTACTTACCATAGTAATATTGCAGCCCATTTCCTTTTCAATGAACTCAACGTAATCCCTCGTTTCCTTCGGAAGCTCGTCGTAATTACGGATTCCTCTTATATCGCAATGCCATCCCTTAAAGGTCTTAAGTACGGGCTTCGCCTTTTTAAGCTCGGGAGTGGTCGGGAAGTCCTTAGTAACCTTTCCGTCGATATCGTAGGCAACGCAGACCTTGATTTCCTCAAGATATGAGAGACAGTCAAGCGCGGTCATTACTACCTGCGTCGCGCCCTGGCACTCTATACCGTAGCGCGAGGCTACGCAGTCGAACCAGCCGACTCTTCTCGGTCTGCCCGTCGTTGCGCCGAACTCGCCCTTATCGCCGCCGTGAATACGAAGCTCCTGCGCCTCGTCGCCGAAAATTTCGGATACGAATTCGCCCGCGCCGACAGCCGAGGAATACGCCTTCGTTACAACGACTATATCCTCGATTTTGTGAGGCGGAATTCCCGCGCCGACAGCGCCGTAGCCCGCAAGCGTTGAGCTTGAGGTAACCATAGGATAGATACCGAAATCGGGGTCCTTAAGCGTACCGAGCTGTCCCTCGAGAAGAATATTCTTTCCTTCCCTGATAGCTTCGGCAAGATACTTATGAGTATCGCAGACGTAGGGAGCAATCTTCTCTCTGTATTCAACGCAGGTATTATAGAGCTCCTCCTCGCTGAGCAGCGGCTTATGATAAACGTGCTCAAGCGTAAGGTTTTTAAGCGTACAGATATTCTTAAGCTTTGCTTTAAGCGTTTCGTCGTCGAAAAGCTCGTTAACCTGAATCCCTATCTTGCTGTACTTATCCGAGAAGAAGGGGGCGATACCGCTTTTTGTTGAGCCGAAAGCGTTCTTGCCGAGTCTTTCCTCCTCATATTCGTCAAGCAGAATATGATACTGCATTAATATCTGAGCGCGCTCGGAAACGAGAAGCTTCGGGTTAAGTCCCGCCTTTTTAACGGATTCAAGCTCGTTGATAAACTTGTTAATATCGAGCGCTACGCCGTTACCTATAATACAGGTCGTATGGTCGTAGCAGACGCCGCTCGGCATAAGGTGAAGCGCAAAGCGTCCGTGCTCGTTTATAATCGTATGTCCTGCATTGGCGCCGCCCTGAAAACGGATAACTATATCGCTCTTTTCGGCGAACATATCGGTAATTTTACCTTTACCTTCGTCGCCCCAGTTAGCGCCAACTATTGCTCTAATCATTTTTCTTTCTCCTAATTACTGATTCTTCTGCCGCCGCAGTTATTAATGGTGGAAAAGGCGGATGCCCGTCATCGTCATAGCAATTCCGTACTTGTCGCAGCACTCGATAACCTCTTTATCTCTTACGGAGCCGCCCGGCTGAGCGATATACTTAACGCCCGACTTAACGGCGCGCTCGATATTATCCTCAAACGGGAAGAACGCGTCTGAGCCGAGAGCCACGTTATCCATCTTTTCGTGCCACGCCTTCTTCTCCTCAGCGGTGAAGGGCTCGGGCTTCTCGGTAAAGTATCTCTGCCATACGCCGTCGGCAAGAAGCTCCTCATAATCGTCGCTGATATAAAGGTCAATCGCATTATCCGCGTCGGTCTTTCTTACGCCCTCGATAAAGGGAAGACTAAGCACCTTTTCGTTTCTTCTCAGCCAGAGCATATCAGCCTTGCTTCCCGCCATTCTCGTACAGAGAATACGGCTCTGCTGTCCCGCGCCTACGCCGAGAGTCTGTCCGCCCTGAGCGTATACAACGGAATTCGACTGAGTATACTTAAGCGTTATCATTGAAATAAGGAGGTCGATTTTTGCAATTTCGGGGATTTCCTTAACCTTTGTCGGCATATCGTCGAAGAGAGACATAGTGATTTCAGCGTTATTGCGCTTCTGCTCAAACTTAATGCCGAATACCTGCTTCGTCTCCATCTCCTCGGGAACGTAGTCGGGGTCAATCTTAATTACAAGATAGCCGCCGCGTCTTTTGCTCTTAAGGATTTCAAGAGCCTCGTCGGTATATCCGGGAGCGATAATTCCGTCGGAAACCTCTTTTTGAAGGAACTTCGCAACGGAGGCGTCGCACACGTCCGAAAGAGCCGCGAAATCGCCGAAGGAGGACTGTCTGTCACAGGAGCGGGCTCTCGCATAGGCTACGCCGATAGGTGAGAGCTCGAGGCCGTCGGGCACCATACACACCTTACGGTCAACGTCGCTGAGCGGCTGAGCAACCGCTGCGCCTGCGGGCGAAACGTGCTTGAAGGAAGCCGCGCTCGGAAGTCCCGTAGCCGCCTTAAGCTCCTTTACGAGCTGCCATGCGTTGAACGCGTCAAGCAGATTGATATAACCTGCGGCGCCGTTTAAAATCTCAAACGGAAGCTCCTTTCCGTCAAGATGAATTCTCGCGGGGTTCTGGTTAGGATTACAGCCGTATTTAAGTTTATATTCTGTCATAAATCCTTCTCCTCCTGATTAATATTATATATTAAAAATCAACAAACTTATTTTACAATACTTCATTGAAAAATGCAAGCCGAACAGCTATAATAAAAGTTAAGGAGGACAATCAAATGAACGGTATTTTAGCAGTAAACGCCTACCTTAAGGGCGAAAAATTTGACAATTTGCACAACCATATTATCAAAGCGGCTGAAAGTATGGACATAACGCTGAAAATTAAAAATAATGAGGAGCTGTGGTTTTTTAACGAAAAACCCGATTTTGTGCTTTTTTGGGATAAAGATGTTAATCTTGCACAACATCTTGAGAACAGAGGCATTCCCGTTTTTAACTCCGCGCGCTCGATTGCGCTATGCGACGACAAGGCAAAAACCTACCTCACCCTTGAGGGCGCCGTCGCTCAGCCCGAAACTATAATAGCTCCGTTTTCATTTTTCAAGACCGACTATACCGGCTTTGTACGGAAGGCGGTTGAGAAACTCGGACTGCCCCTCGTTTTCAAGGAGTGCTTCGGCTCCTTCGGAGAACAGGTTTTCCTTTGTAATACCGTAGAAGAAATCCTCTCTCATATTACGGACAGACCGTTCCTTCTTCAACAATATATCGAGGGCGGTAACGAGGACGTCCGCCTTGAAATCGTCGGCGGAAAATGCGTCGCGGCGATGAAGCGTAAAAACGAAAGGGACTTTCGCTCAAACATAACGAACGGCGGCGTAGCGACTCCCTATACTCCGACCAACGACGAGTTTAAGCTCGCGGTCAAGGCCTGCGCCGTGCTCGGACTGGATTTCGGCGGAGTGGATATACTCGACCATAAATTAGTATGCGAGGTAAACTCAAACGCTCACATTATAAACCTGATGAACGCAACGGGAATCGACGCGGCTCCGTTGATTCTCAGGCAGATTACGGACACGATATGAAACCGATACTTATCTATTCAGAGGAAGAGGCGAAGCGTAACGCCTTCGCGGCTGAAAAAATATGCGCCGGGCTCGGCGCAGTGCTTAAAACGCCCGACTATGACGGCGAAGCGCTATACGTAATCAACCGAACTAACGATTTCCGCGTCGGTGAGCGTTTTGAAAACAGAGGGGTCAGAGTATTCAATCCCTCCGCTTTTTCGCGTCTTGCGAACAACAAGCAGGACTGTTACGATTTTATGGAGAAAAACGGAATCGAAATAATGCCCACCCGTTACGCAGCGCCTCCGTTTATTAAAAAGCCCGTTGACGGTCACGGCGGACAGGGCGTTAAAATGTGTTATGACGAGGCGGAATACGATAGAAATTTCGTTTGTCAGAAGCCCGCGTCAAACTTAGGCAAAGACTTACGCGTTTGGGTTATCGGCGGAGAGATTATCGCCTCCGTCCTCAGAGTAAGCAAAACGGATTTCCGCTCAAATTTCTCGCTCGGCGGCGAGGCGATTCCTTATGCGCTCAGCGACGGCGAGGAAAAAACCGTAAAAAAAATAATCTCCCTTGTTAAAGGAGATTACTACGGGATTGATTTCGTTTTCAACAACGGCAGAGCCGTATTCAACGAGCTCGAGGATACCGTCGGCGCGCGAATGGTATACGCAAAAACCGATATAGATATACTTAAGCTTTACTGTGATTACATAAAAGCCGAAACGGCTAATTCAGTATAAAATAACCCGCCGCGCCGTAGACGGTAGAGAGCATAACGAGCACGTTAGCGACAGAGTTGGTTTTACCCGTTATCATTCTTATAATTATACCGACGGCTGAGAAGATTATACCGCACCACGCGATTAAAATCTGGTCGAGCCTTTCCGACGGGAGCGCGGTCGCGTTAATAAACGTAACGAGAAGCGAAAGCGCTACCCCGAGCCAGAAAAATATAATGTGTACCCTTTCGTCGCCCTTCGGTCTCAACATAAACATCGAGGTAACGATAAACGAAAAAACTATTACCACGTAAAGAATAAAAAGCGGTGATAAAGCCATATTTT
>JAILGO010000091.1 GCA_024696725.1 Eubacterium sp.
ATGATTAGCACTCTCGCTATTAGAGTGCTAACTCTATATGTATATTATATCCTTTTTCCCGTTTTGTCAATACTTTTTTTCAAAAATTTTAAATATTTCCGCCTATATGCCTTCCCGGAGGAACGCCCTCGTTTATTCTTATATACAATAAAAAACCGACGGATTACCGTCGGTTTTCGTTACTGAATAATTTTTAAAAGTAAGCTGTCAGTCTGTGTTGCCTGTGAAATTGTTGTGAAGCTGAGGTCGGCGCTGAATTCGGGAGCGCTTGTTTCGGGTGCTTTAACCACTTCGCTCATATACTGAGTGTTCTTTTTCTTTTCAGCGTTTAACAGCCTCTTTTCAAGCTCCTTGGAAAGACCGTTATTATAGGCGTAAATATATCCGTAAAAGGTCTGTCCGTAGTGTGAGCGGATGTCTGAAAAGGTTTTCGTGTCAAAATAAGTTCCGCCCCAGTGCGATTCGGAAATAGTAACCGAGCCGTCCTCGTGGATTTGTTCTACAACTGCAACGTGACCGCTCCAGCACGCGATAGCGCCGAGCTTCGGCTCGCTGCCGTAGTCGTAGTAGCCGTTAGCTTTATTTATATAGTACCAGTCGCCCGCGCTTCCGTGATTAATCAGAGGCGCTTCGCCGTTCATTTCATATATTCTTCCGTATGCGTAAGCTACGCAATTCGGCATAGGTGTTCCTGTCTGGAAATATCTGTTCAGTTTTGAAGAATAATATGGAATTGCAGAACTCGGAGCTGTGAGCCTCGGCTCGTAGTTCTCTCCCTCAGCGTATGCGCTGAGCGGTGTTAATGCCGATATAAGAATTGTTATAATGATAACAACCGGAACGATAAGCAGGGTTTTCTTCTTAGCCATAATGTACCTTCCTTTTTCCTCCGCAGCGATTTTATTCTTTTTTCTGCTGTCGGATAATTACGAATTACTGTTCTGTTTTCGATTGAACTCGCTTATTATTCAGTTCTGTCGGCGGCTCATGACCAACGTGTAGCATTATAGCAAAACGGATTTATTGTAATCTATATCAAAAACATACAAGGATTTTGTTACACTTTTGTAACTCTTAAGCAGTTTTAACAAAAATTATCTGAAAATGTTGACTTTTTAGTAGACACTTGTCTATTAGTTTAGATTTAATTAATAAATAGAGGCTGCCTTACGACAGCCTCTGTATATTATAATATATAATTTATAATATAATGATTAATTACATTAACTAAATTCTTGCAACGCCTGATTTACGTGCAGCCTCTGCAACCGCAGCGGCAACGGTATCCTTAATTCTCGGGTCAAAAGCGTGGGGAAGAATATAATCGGGGTTAAGCTCCTCGTCGCTTACAAGCGAAGCAATAGCGTAAGCCGCCGCAATCTTCATATCCTCGTTGATGTCGCTTGCGCGTACGTCGAGAGTACCGCGGAAGATACCGGGGAATGCAAGAACGTTGTTAATCTGGTTCGGGAAGTCCGAGCGTCCCGTACCTACGATTGAAGCGCCTGCCTCTTTAGCGAGGTCGGGCATAATCTCGGGAGTCGGGTTAGCCATGGGAAGAACTATCGGGTTCGGGTTCATTGACCTTACCATATCCTGAGAAACGATACCGGGAGCGGATACGCCGATAAAGATATCCGTACCCTTCATAGCCTCTGCGAGACCGCCCTTTACCATACCTCTGTTTGTAACCTTAGCGATTTCCTCTTTAAAGGGATTGAGATTATCTCTGCCCTCGTAGATAGCGCCGGTTCTATCGCAGAGAATAACGTCCTTAAGACCGAGCGACATAAGAAGCTTAGCGATAGCAACGCCTGCAGCGCCCGAGCCGTTGATAACAGCCTTACAGTCGCCGAGCTGTCTGTTGGTAAGCTTCATAGCGTTAATAAGCGCCGCGGAAACTACGACAGCCGTACCGTGCTGGTCGTCGTGGAAAATCGGAATATCGCATACTTCCTTGAGCTTCTTTTCAATTTCGAAGCAGCGCGGAGCGGCGATGTCCTCAAGGTTGATTCCGCCGAAGGAGCCTGAAATGAGATAAACGGTCTTAGCGATTTCGTCTACGTCCTTGCTTCTTACGCAGAGCGGAAAAGCGTCAACGTCGCCGAACTCTTTAAAGAGCACGCACTTACCCTCCATAACGGGCATACCTGCCTCGGGACCGATGTCGCCGAGACCGAGAACTGCGGTACCGTCGGTAATAACGGCGACCATATTCCAGCGTCTTGTGAGCTCCCAGCTCTTCTTGTAATCGTCCTGGATAGCAAGACAGGGCTCGGCAACGCCGGGTGTATAAGCGAGTGAAAGCGCGTCCTTGTTATCAACCTTAGCGCGGGCAATAACCTCAACCTTGCCCTTCCATTCGCCGTGAAGTCTGAGTGATTCTTTTCTGTAATCCATAAAAATCTCCAATCTTTATATGCCGCCCTGTTAACAAGGCATAGTTATTTATCTCTCGATATGAGCGGTAATCTTCTTTCCTTCGGGATAAGGCTTGTAGTTGTCTTCCCACGGGAAGGTGTAGTCGAGACCGAGCTCGTCTCTTACTGCGTTGATTTCGCCCTGTACGCTCTCGTTAATCGGAACGCCCTTCGGCTCTCTTTCCTTCCAGATTTCATATTCCTTTTCGCCTGCGATATAAATTCTGTCCTCGCCGGGAGCCTTTCTCGAAGCGCGGATTGTGCGGATAATATCGCCCGTCTTTTTACGGCAGATATCTTCGCCGAGGAAGTGGTTAGTGTCGATAGCGATAAAGAAGTGACCGAGGTGATAAGGTCTGATATTGCCTTCCTCGTCCTTACCGTCGAGAGCCTTACCGTATTCGCCGTCCTGAAGAACGGAGGAAAGGAATTCAACGAACATAGCGAAGCCGTAGCCCTTATATCCGCCGAGAGCCTCGCCGATACCGCCGAGCGTTGTGAGAGCAGCCGTGCCGCCTCTGATTTTCTTAAGAGCCTCGCCTGCGTCGCCTTCAACGGGAGTACCGTCGATGTTGATTATCGTGCCGGGGTGAACGGGCTCGTTAATTCTTGCGTAATATTCGATTTTACCGTTCTGGGTAATCGAGGTAGCGCAGTCGAAGTTGAAATCGAAAGCCTCGTCTGACGGAACGCCGAGAGTGAACGGGTTAGTACCGAACATACCCTCTGTGCCGAGCGTCGGAGCAACTGAGGGACGGGCGTTGGTACCGGTCATACCGATACATCCCTGCTCGGTAGCCATTGAGGTATAGTAGCCTGCGATACCGTAGTGGCAGGAGTTGCGTACAACGACCATACCCATACCGTATTTCTTAGCCTTGTCAATAGCCATCTGCATAGCCTTCGTGCCGATAACCTGACCCATACCGTTGTGACCGTCAACGACAGCCGTCGTCTCGGTTTCCTTAATGATTTCAAAATTAGTTGTCGGCGACTGGATTCCCGCCTTGATTCTGTCAAGATAGATAGGCTTAAAGCGGTTGCAGCCGTGACTCTCAATACCTCTCTTGTCGGACTCGAGAAGTACGTCGGTACACATCTCTGCTTCGTCGCGCGGAATACCGTAACCTTCGAAAGCGTCGGTTACGAAATCAGTTATTAAATTCCAAGGACATACTACTTTTGGCATAACTAAAATCTCCTTTTAAATAAATAATTTTTTAACAATCTTATTATAGCATATATAATAAATAAAACAAGTTAAAAATAGGTTACGAAATACAATTTATCTACTCTGTATAAATATAGGTTGAATTACCGCTTCGTTTGTGTTAGAATTTATTACGAAAGGAAAGGTGGATTATGCTGAATAAGCTTATTACCCCTCAGGAAAAGGAAAAAACGTATAAGGTTACTATACTGCTGAGCCGTTATAACGACCCGTTCAGCAGGTTCATAAAGCTTATGAGCAGGTGTGATTTTACTCACGCTTCTATTTGCGTTGACGAGGATGAGGAAACCTTTTACAGCTTTAACCTTAAGGGCTTTGTTGAGGAGCATTGGAAGAATAAGCGCTCTAAGCACCTTATGCCCGACAGAAAGTATATACGCTTTTATGTCAGCGAGGAGGTTCACGAGAAGCTGAGAAGGGATATTGAGGCGTTTCGTGAAAGAAAGAGCGAGCTCTCTTACTCCGCCGTCGGAACAATCCTTTCTCTCTTTAAAATCCCGAGCGCTTTTAAAAACAGATATTTCTGTTCGCGCTTTATCGCGGAGATACTTCATTCAAGCGGCGCGTATAAAATCAAGCGTAACGCCTCGCTTTATCTCCCCGTTCATTTTTATAACGAATTCATATAACGTAAGGGAGGGCTTGCCCTCCCTTTTTTATCCCCTTGTCAAAGAAAGGGGAGACTGCGAAAGCACCGGAGAGATTCTGAACAGGTAAATCACGGTTAATAAAAAACGGAGGCGCAGCCTCCGTTTTTATTATTTCTTAACCGTAACCTTTATCTTTTTGAATACGCCGTTCTGGGCGTAAGCGTAAACGAAGCAGGTACCCTTTTTCTTTGCGGTAATCTTACCCTTGGCGTCTACGGTTGCAATCTTCTTATTTGAGCTCTCATAGCGGATTTTTCTGTGTACGTTAGCCTTGAGCTTAGCGCTCTCCTTAACTGCCGCCGCGCCGAGCTTAAAGGTCTTGCCCTTCTTCTGAAGAACTACCTTATTCTTCTTCGCTTTTGTCGTTACGCTCTTGAAGTTACAGAACTTGCCGCCCTTCGTCGCAATATGCATCGTGCGCGATGTGGCGATATGCTTTCCGTTTTTATCAAAGGCGGAAACGAGGTATTTGTAGTAAGTGCCCTTCTTAAGTCCCTTCTGAGTGAAATTAAGCGTAGTTACCTTCTGGATTTTAACGTAGCGGTTAGCGTTGCCGCACTTGTTGCCGTAAACTATGTAGTAAGCTGCGCCGTTTACCTTGTTCCACGAAAGCTTGATTGAGTTCTTGGTAACCTTCGCCTGCTTCGCGGGGAATTTCCAGAACAGAGTGCCTTTAGCGTCGTTATCGTTCTTTAATCCCGTAATGAAGGAATCAACCTGACCCTCGGAAGCGTCGCCGTCAAGCGAGCTTATCGGCGGAAGCGCGGGTATAACGGGCTCGTCTTTGTACCGGTAATCCGTAACTGCAGCGTAAACGGTTTTTATATTTGACCAAGGGGAATAAATATCCTTGTTGTTGCCCTCCGCAACCCGCATACGGATTTCAACCTTGTCGCCCTTTTTCAGGTAATCATTTATAACAACGTAGCGTTCACCGCTGAAAATCCATACGCTGTTTGCTATATCGCCGCCTTTCCAGGCTCCGCCGTTAATGCGGTACTGTGTTTGAATTCCTACGGGCTCAAAGCCGTTTTCATATATAATGTAATAACGCTCGTCCTCGTAAACGCTTGTAGGAATATCTACATACGCTTTGAATTCGTTACTCGGCCACGTGTCAGAGCCCGCTTTGTTGCAGATAAAATCGTTAATTGTCAGCGCTTCGGGGGTGGGATTCTTTGTCAGCTCCTGCTGTGCTCCGTTTTTACCTACGGAAACGGGGTCGGACCATTCGGAATGGATATACTGCATATTGCCGTAATCGTTTTCATCCTCAGCGCTGACAAGGAACCTGTAACGGAATGTGAACGTATGATTAACGTTATCAATAAATGTTGAAGCAGACCAAGTACCGTCGGGATAATTATAAACCTCTTTTCTTAAAGCGTCTTTAAGAAAACCGTTACTTTCCTTATCGTCGTTATTATAACACCATGAATCAATAAGGCGGTAATTATCCATTTTCTTGCTGTACCAGCCCGGGTCCATATCGAGATAATTCATAAATAAACCATAGTTACTCCAGTTAGGATACTCGGCTTTATCCCACGCTGCCGAAACCGGCTTAACAACGTTCTCCCACTCTTCGCTGACGGGATTATAAACGGAATCGGTGAACGTGCCCGTGTTATAAAGCCAGTCGCCATCGTCAACCTTACAGTCAAACTGAACAATCAGCCTTAATGAATTTATTTCTATGCCGTATTTTGCAACAAAAGCGTCGTGATCTTTGTTGTCGTCCATATTCAGCTTGTAAACGTCCTCGGGATATGTGTACCATATATCATAATACTGCGAGATTGAATCGTCAACAAACTGAATATACGGCGTTAACGGCTTTGAAATTCCTTCGGGAAAATAGTCGTTAAATAAATCCGCCTTGCTTGCGCTTGCCGTGAGCGGAAGACAGGTCAGCGCCATAATCAGCGCAAATACGCTTGCTAATACCTTTTTCATAAATAATCCTCCTTTTAATTCAAAATACGGGCGACTAAAAAACCGCCCGTGCTATATTATCTTTCCCAGTTGCGTGAGCGTTCAACCGCACGCTTCCAGTCTGAATATTTCTTATTTCTGATATCCTCAGGCATTGAGGGAACGAAAATCTTGTCAACCTGTCTGTTTTCCTCGATTTCCGCACAGTCCTTCCAAACGCCCGTTGCAAGACCTGCAAGATAAGCTGCGCCGAGAGCGGTAGCCTCTCTGTTTACAGGGCGGTTAACGTTACAGCCCGTCATATCAGCCTGCATCTGCATCATAATATTCGATACCGATGCGCCGCCGTCAACGCGTAAATCCTTAAGCACGATGTCGCTGTCGCTCTGCATAGCTTCAAGAAGGTCTGTCATCTGGTATGTAATGCTTTCAAGAACGGCACGGCAGACGTGGCGCTTGTTGATTGAACGCGTAATGCCTACCATAATACCTCTCGCGTACATATCCCAGTACGGAGCGCCGAGTCCCGTGAACGCGGGTACAAGATAAAGACCGTTAGTGTCGGGAACCTCTTCCGCGAGGATGTCGCACTCTCTCGCGTCTGCGATAAGCTCAAGCTCGTCGCGGAGCCATTTGATAACCGAGCCCGCGTTGAACGCCGAGCCCTCAAGGTCGTATATAACCTTGCCGTCAAGTCCCCATGCGATACCCGTAAGAAGATTCGACTTGCTCTCGATTCTCTCCTCACCCGTATTCATAAGAAGGAAGCAGCCCGTGCCGTAGGTGTTCTTAGCCTGTCCCTTTTCAAAGCAGCCCTGACCGAAGAGCGCGCCGGGCTGGTCGCCGATAGCGCCCGCAATCGGAATACCCGTAAGCTCCTCAATACCCGTGATACGGTCAACGTAGCCGTAAACGCAGCTTGAGGGCTTAACCTCGGGAAGCATACACATCGGGATACCGAGCTTTTCACAGAGCGTCTCGTCCCAGCAGAGCTTTTCTATATCGAAGAGCATGGTTCTGCACGCGTTGGAGTAGTCCGTAACGTGAGCCTTGCCGCCCGTTAAGTTCCATATAATCCATGTGTCAATCGTACCGAAAAGAAGTTCGCCTTTTTCCGCTCTCTCTCTTACGCCGTCAACGTTGTCAAGAATCCACTTGATTTTAGTTGCGCTGAAATAAGCGTCGATTAAAAGACCCGTCGTCTGCTTGATGTATTTATCAAGACCTTCCTTTTTAAGCTCCTCGCAGTATTCCGCAGTTCTTCTGCACTGCCATACGATAGCGTTATATACGGGCTTTCCCGTTTCCTTATCCCAAATAATCGTTGTTTCTCTCTGATTCGTGATGCCGATACCCTTTATATCTCTCGGGTTAACGGAATCCTCGGTTCCGGCAGGACGCAGAGCGCCTATCATAGCCTGAATTACGGAGAAAAGAATTTCGTTCGGGTCGTGCTCAACCCAACCGTTCTGAGGATAATACTGTGTGAACTCATTCTGGCTTTTAGCTACGCACTCACCTTTCTTATTGAAAATGATTGCGCGCGAGCTGGTCGTACCCTGGTCAAGCGCCATTACATAACTTTCTGACATAACTTACTTTCCTTTCTGAAATAAAAAATAAAGGTTAGTTTCCCAACCTTTATTTTACTATTTATATAATTATAATTCAATTAATAATATTAACGAAAATTCTTTACGATATTTGTCTATTTTGACTTATTCTGTTTTGCTTTTAATATAAACCACAACGTCCTCAACGGTTTTCATTTTGATTATTGCGCTGTCGGGCATTTCTATAGAATAGCTGTCCTCTACCGACATCGCAAGGTCGATAACGTCGAGAGAATCCATACCGAGGTCGTCGGCGAGCCTTGACGTGATTTCAATTTCATTTTTATCAATATCAAGCTGGTCGGACAGTATATCCTTTAATTCGTCTAAAATCATATCGGTAACTCCTTAAAATAAAAATGTTGTTTGATATTTCATTATATGTTATTATCATATTATAGACTTTCCGATTAATTTGTCAATGATTTTTTTCGGAGTGAAAAATATGAACGAAACCTCTAAAAAATTTGCGCTGACGGGTATGCCGCTTTCGCACTCCCTTAGCCCGTTTATTCACGAAAGGCTGACCGAAACCGTCGGAATCACCGCTTCGTATTCTCTTATCGAGGCGGCGCCCGACGCTCTTGAGTCGGTGTTTAAAAGCACGCTTTTCTCACTTGACGGCTTTAACGTTACTATTCCTCATAAGCTCGGAATTATTCCGCTTCTCGATTCTCTTTCCGACAGAGCAGAGCTTTACGGTTCGGTTAATACCGTAGTTTTTGAAAACGGACGCGCCGTCGGTCATAATACCGACTGTACCGGCTTTCTGCGCTCGCTTGAGCTCGGCGGAATTGAGCTTTTCGGCGATGTGCTCGTTACGGGCTGCGGCGGCGTTTCAAGAATGTTCGCGTTCGAGTCCGCTCTGAAGGGCGCAGCCGTAACCCTTGCCGTAAGGGAATCGGGTACTGAAAAAGCCAAAGCGCTCGCCGACGAGATAAAACTGAAAACGGGAAGGGACGTAAAAACCGTTCTTCTCGGCGAAGCAGTCGGAGCGTATAACCTGATAATTAACGGAACGCCCGTCGGTATGCACCCGCGGGTGAACGCGTCCGTGCTTCCCGAAAGCGTTGTTAAAGAAGCCGGCGCCGTATTTGACGCAATTTATAACCCTGCCGAAACCCTGCTTTTAAAATATGCAAAGGAAAACGGTATAAAATATATGAACGGACTTTATATGCTTGTCTTACAGGCGGCTGAAGCCGAAACGCTGTGGAATGGCGTCAGCTTCGGCGCCGATATACTGCGACGGGTTAAAGATTTAACCGAAAAGGAGCTGAACACCCGATGAAAAATATAATAATCTGCGGCTTTATGGGCGCCGGTAAAACCGTCGTAGGACGCGAGCTCGCAAAAATAATGGGCTGTAAGTTCGTTGATACCGACG
>JAILGO010000092.1 GCA_024696725.1 Eubacterium sp.
TACCACTGACGGTATCTGCCCCAGCGGGTTTTCCACTTCTGAACGATAATTCCCGCGACAAGACCGATAACTACGCCGAGAAGGGTAGTGAGCGTCGTCTGTACGGCGCCGATTTTTGCGATTCGTTCCGCGCTTACGCCGACCGAGCCGTAATAAAGCTCGTGAAGAAATGCCGCGGCGAGCGTGCCCGTAAGCGTCGTTCCGAACATTCCGCCTATGCGCGCCATCGCAAGACAGACGTATTCAAACGTCGTTACGTTTTTTCTCTGGTCCGCGGGGAGCGTATTAGCGGGAGGGGTAAGTACGTCGTTTTTTTTCTTTTTCATAATCTCTCCTTGATTCGGTGTTTTGGCATTATTATACCAATTCTATTATATAACGTATTTTAGAAAAATCAAACTTAACTTTTTCAAAAATCTGTGTTATAATAAATCAAATACTTTCGGGGGTGGATTTTTGGCTTCAACTAAGGATTATCTCGGCTTCGTTCTTGAACAGCTTTCGGGCGTGGACGAAATTACTTACAGAGCAATGATGGGCGAGTATATTATTTACTGTCGGGGAAAGGTTATAGGCGGAATATACGACGACCGTTTTCTCGTTAAGCCTACCGAGTCTGCGAAAAGGCTTATGCCCGAAGCGCCTTATGAGCTTCCTTATGACGGCGCGAAGGAAATGCTTCTTGCCGATATAGATAACAGGGAGCTTATGGCTGAATTACTGCCTGCCGTTGCGGACGAAATACCGGACAAGAAAAAAGCCCGTAGCTGAACTACGGGCTTTTTTATGCGAGCGCTTATATCGCGTTCAGGGTTATGCTCTTAACAATTAAATCGCCGTTACAGACGAGCTTCATTTCGTACAGCCCGTCTTTGTATTCTTTAAAATGAGTCTCAACGCTTCCGCCGCCCTCGGCTTCCGTCTTAACCGAGACCTTACCGTTCTTCCTGACGTAGCGGAAAACCGCCTCGCTTTTATCGCACATAACGAGCGTATCGCTCTTGATATACGCTCCTCCGTCAACCCCGCAGGCGCGCCATGCCTCAATTCTTTCACCGACGGAAAACGGCTCTCCGACGCCCTGAGAGGTCATTTTTACCTCGTTAATCGTTCCGTCGGCGTTGAATTCGATTTTTTCTGCGCATAGCCTTCGGGAAAACATACTGTCCCCTGAGCTTCTGTGATAAAAAACGTACCATTGTCCGTCGAATTTCTCTATGCTTCCGTGAATGTTCCAGCTTTTCGGGTCGCATTTCGCGTTATCAACGATTATTCCGCGGTACCTGAACGGACCGAGCGGCGAACGGGAGGTAGCGTAAGCGAGCGCGGTCGGCTTGCCCTCGCGGTAAATGCAGGGGTAAACGAAATAGTAAATTCCGTTTCTCTTTCTCATAGAGCTTCCCTCGTGAAAGCCGTGCTCCTTTTCCGTAACGATTCCGTGAATTACTGCGCTTTCGTCAAAGGTTTTAAGGTCGTCGTTAAGCCTTACGGCGTTAGCGCTGAACTGTCCCCAGTAGTAGTATACCGAGCCGTCGTCGTCCTTGAAAACCGCAGGGTCTATGCCTTTTGCGGACATTAATACGGGCTTTTTAAACGGACCGTCGGGACTGTCGGACTCTGCGACTCCCTCGCTGTCGTCAGCCATACAGTAATAAAGGTAATACTTATTATCTTTAAATAAACAGTCGGGCGCGTAAAGCGTATCGCAGGGCGTGTAATCTATATTTCTGCTCTCGAGTATTTTTCCGCCGACCGTCCACGTCAGCATATCGTCCGTGTAAACCGCGCGGTATTCCCCGCTGCAGTAGCCGTCTGACTTTGTGTCGAAGCTTCCGTAAACGTAAAGTCTCCCGCCGAAAACGTGCGCCTCGCCGTCGGGAACGCATATATCATAAGGAAGAACGGGATTCCGTCCGCCGATGCTAATCCTTTTCATTTCAATACCTCTTTGCAATTTTTCGTTTATAAATTGATAACAGAGCGTACCGACTGCCTGCGCCATACGCTTTTTATATCTTCTTGACAAACCTTTAGTTTTAAGATACAGTTTAATTATACCAACGCTTTGGCGTATTAACACGTATCATTTTTATTCTTAACGGCTCTCCCGGTATAATTGCCGGGCGGTCTGCTTTTTGAAATGAACGGGGGACTCCCTGCTTCAATACCTGATTAATAAGGGGGATGCTATCTTGATTTATCATTTAGCTATTGATATAGGGGCTTCGAGCGGACGTCATATTCTCGGTTACGTGAAAGACGGAAAGCTGAGACTTGAAGAAATATATCGCTTTGAGGACTATTTAAAAGAAAAAAACGGCTCGCTTTTCTGGGATATTGAAAAGCTCGTGCGCGAGGTAAAAGCCGGTATCGCAAAATGCGGCGAGCTCGGTAAAATCCCCGCAACCGTCGCAATAGATACCTGGGGAGTCGACTACGTTCTTCTCGACGGAGATAAAAGAGAAATCCTTCCCGTATACTCCTACCGCGACGGCCGAACCTTCGCCGTACTTGACGAGGTTGCGTCGATAATTCCGCAGGGGGAGCTTTACTCTAAAACGGGAATTCAGAAGGCTAATTTCAACACGCTTTATCAGCTTTACTGCGATAAAAAGAGCGGAAGGCTTGAAGGCGCGGAGTATTTTCTTATGATGCCCGACTATCTTGCCTTCAGGCTTACGGGAGTAATTAAAAACGAGTATACCGAAGCGTCGACATCTAATCTTTTAAACGCCGAAACGAAAAGCTGGGATTATGAAATTCTCGACAGACTCGGGATTAAAAAGGAAATCTTCAGCGAAATTTCCGTTCCCTGCACGGAGGTCGGAGCGCTTAAGGGCTTCGGCTTTGAAAGTACGGTTATTCTTGCTCCGTCCCACGATACCGCAAGCGCCGTCGCCGCCTGCTCAACGGGGGATAACGGCGTGTATATATCCTCGGGAACGTGGAGCTTAATCGGTACGGAAAATACCGAACCCGTTTTAAGCAGCGAGGCTATGCTCGCTAACTTTACGAACGAGGGCGGAATAAACTACCGCTACCGTTTTCTTAAAAACTATATGGGTATGTGGCTGTTTCAGAATATCCGTAAAAATCTGAATAAAAAATACAGCTACGACGATATGATGAATATGGCGCAGGAGTGCGGAAAGTTTGAAATAATCGACACTAACTCGCCGCTTTTCCTCGCTCCTGAAAATATGCTTGAGGCGATAAGGGAATATCTTAAAATGCCCGACCTTGAGCTCGGAACGGTTATAAATTCGGTATATCACTCGCTCGCGCGGGCGTATGCCGACGTTGTAAAAGAAATTGAGAGCATAAGCGGAAAAACCGTTGATAAAATTAATATCGTCGGCGGCGGCTCTAAGGATAAATATCTTAACCACCTGACCGCACAGTATACGGGAAAGCGCGTTCTCGCGGGTCCCGTTGAGGCTACGGCAACGGGTAATATTATAAGCCAGCTGATGTATGCGGATAAGGAATTAACGCTTGAAAAGGCGAGAGAATTAGTTAAGGTTTCATTCAGTATCAGGGAGGTAGAATGATGTCATACAGCGAAGCAAAAACCATTTACGCTAAATACGGAGTCGATACCGAAAAAGCGCTTGAGAAGCTTAAAAACGCCGGGCTTGCCCTTCATTGCTGGCAGGGCGACGACGTAAGAGGCTTTGATACCGACCCGAATAAACCTCTTACGGGCGGAATTCAGACAACCGGCAACTATCCCGGAAGAGCGTCAACGCCCGAGGAATTAATGGCGGATATCGACGAGGTGTTAAAGCTCGTTCCCGGAAAAATCAAAATGAACCTTCACGCTTCTTATGCAATATTTGATGACGGCGAGTGGGCTGACCGCGATAAATTAGAGCCGAAGCACTTTAAAAAATGGGTTGATTTCTGTAAGGAGAGGGGACTCGGCTGCGATTTTAACCCGACCTTCTTTTCGCATCCCAAATGCGACCCGCTGACGCTCTCGTCACCGAATGAGGAGACGAGAAAATTCTGGATTGAGCACGGTAAGGCGTGTATAAGAATTTCACAGTATCTTGCCGAGGAGCTCGGCGAGCCGTGCGTAATGAATATCTGGACGGGCGACGGCTTTAAGGATATCCCCGCTGACAGAATCGGTCCGCGCGAGAGATACCGCGACAGTATTGACGAAATCCTTTCCGAGCCCTACGATTTTAAAAAGGTAAAGCCCTGTATTGAGAGCAAGGTTTTCGGTATCGGCGTCGAGGCGTATACCGTCGGCTCAGCCGAATTTGCGCTTTCTTACGCGGCTATGAATAAGGATAAGTGTATTCCGCTTATGGATAACGGTCACTATCATCCGACCGAGGTCGTAAGCGATAAAATCCCCGCGCTTCTCGCGTTCTTCCCCGAAATCGCGCTTCATATTACAAGACCGATAAGATGGGACAGCGACCACGTTGTGCTCTTTGACGACGAGACGAAGGAAATAGCGAAGGAAATCGTACGCTGCGGCGGACTTGACGGTAAGGTAAATATGGCGCTCGACTATTTCGACGCGAGCATTAACCGAATCTCCGCCTGGGTAACGGGCGTGAGAAACGTTCAGAAATCGCTTCTTTTTGCTTTGCTTCAGCCGAATGAGGATTTAAAGGATTTACAGGATAATTCCGATTTCACTCAGCTTATGGTCGTTCAGGAGGAGCTTAAAACAGCGCCGTTTTACGATGTATGGGCTGAATATCTCAGAAGAGAGAATAAGCCTTATGAATATTTCGGCGAGATTAAGCGATATGAAGAGGAGGTATTAAGCAAAAGATGAAAAACATTTTTGACGCACCGTTTATAAGGGAAATGCGCGCCGTTACGGCGAATATGTACCGTCTCGGCTGGGACGAGAGAAACGGCGGAAATATAAGCTATATGCTCGACGAAAACGAGGTCGCCGAATATCTCGACCTTAACAGCGTTATAAGAACAATCCCGACGGGCTTCGACGCTAAGGAGCTAATCGGAAAAATTTTTATCGTAACGGGAACGGGCAAGTATTTTAAAAACATTGATTCCGACCCCGAAAACAATCTCGGCATAATCCGTATCGCCGGGGACGGTACGACGGCTGAGCTCCTCTGGGGATATTCCGACGGCGGAAGATTCACGAGCGAGCTTCCCGCACATCTTATGAGCCATATCTCGCGCCTTTCGGTTAACCCCGAAAACAGAATTATTATGCACTGCCATCCCGACAACACTCTCGCTATGACTCAGGTACACGAAATGGACGAGAGAAAGCTTACCCGTACCCTCTGGAAGCAGATGACGGAGAGCATAGTCGTATTCCCCGACGGTATCGGCGTGCTTCCGTGGATGGTCTGCGGTACTAACGAAATCGGCAAGGCGACGGCTGAAAAAATGAAGAAGTACAGGCTCGTGGTATGGACGCTTCACGGTATCTACGGAGCGGGTAAGGATATGGACGAAACCTTCGGTCTTATTGAAACGGTTGAAAAGGCGGCTATTCAGTATATGCTTACCGCCCATCTTCCTAAGGTTAATACAATAACCGACGATAATTTAAGAGCGCTCGCAAAAGCATTTAACCTCGATTACAGAAAAGATTTTCTTGATTGAACATAAATAAGACGGACCGCTGTCCGTCTTATTATTTTTGTAATCTTTTAGCTTCTTGACATAATAAAAGAATTATTATATTATGAAAACGAATATATACAAAAAATGTAATCTGTAATAATTATTAGAAGTTTATATATATTGATGTCTATTTATGAAGGGCAGTGAAAAAATGAAAAACGGTATGACTAAAAAAGGAATAAGCGTTTTACTTGCGGTAATGCTTATGCTGTCCGCCTTTAACAGCGCGTTCTACGCGATGGCAGAGGGCGGAATTATTGAAATCTACGAAATGGAGATTTGCTACGAGGACGGAACTCCCGTTCCCGACAGGGACGAGAACGGCGAGGAGTTAATTCTCAGCGTAATGGAAAGCGAAAAGCTCCAGCTCGGCTATAATCTTATCGGATGTAATATACCCGAGGGAGGCTACGTCCGCTGGTATAGCGAAACTCCGACCCTCGTTGACGTCGACCAAAACGGTCTTGTAACCGCGTTTGACTCCTCAAAGGGCGCGGTTATTCAACTCTGGATTGATAACGAGGTGAAGTCCGTTCCGCTTATAGGCGGAATTATGGGTTCAATGCTTGAAAACGCGCTGTTTAACGATACCGTAAACGTGGACTCAATGGACACCGACCAGATTATCGGTATTATCGAAAGACTGTTCGGCGAAAACTCAAGCTACGGCTCTTATACGAGCGGCTTCGTTTCGTCGCTTAAGGATTATCTTAAAAGGCTGAACTGCGGAATACACGCTGAGCTTTGCGACGAAAACGGAAACGTGCTCGCCGGGGATTCGGTCAAGGTGCTTGTAACGAAGAGCGATA
Source organism: Eubacterium sp. (assembly GCA_024696725.1). Lineage (GTDB taxonomy): Bacteria > Bacillota > Clostridia > Oscillospirales > Acutalibacteraceae > Eubacterium_R. The sequence goes on from JAILGO010000092.1 coordinate 6,438, forward strand.
AGTGGTACGCGAATCTTTTTCCGAACGGAACCCATATCACGAATAAGGAAAGCATAGAAACGACCGTTGCCGTCGGCTCAACCGTACAGCTTGAGGCGCTTACAACGCCTAAAAGACTGAACTACGGCGTTACATATTCCGTTCAGAGCACCTCTATTTTCAGCCAGGGCGGAAATATCGCGGAGGTTGATGAAAACGGACTCGTTCACTTTAAAGCAAAGGGAACCGTAACCGTTGTAGCTTCACCGAGAAGCGAGGACGTAACCAAGGGGCTCAGGGATTTTATGAAGAACGTGAACTCCCTTATTGCAAACGGCGATATAGACTCCGACACCGCCGCGACTATTCTCGTCGACTATCTCGGCGTGAACATTAATAAGAGCGTGGTTAAAGGTCTTATTGACGCATATATAAGATTAGCTCAGTTTTCGGAGAATATGTCGGGAGTAACCGACGCTATGGCGAACGGAATTTCCTCTCTCGCCGATAATATAATGAAGTACGTTTACCGCGACTCGATTACCTTTACGGTAGTTGAAGCCGAGCCGCTTGAGGACTTTGAAATCGGAGGTCCCGACAGCGTACAGGAGGGCTCTCAGATTCAGCTTGAGATTAAAAATATCGTTCCGGGTATAGGCGATACCTCCGATATTATCTGGACCTCGTCCGACAGCAGTATCGCGAGCGTCGACGAAAAGACGGGTACGGTTACCGGACGCGACGCAGGCGGCGGACTCGGCGCCCTTTCGTCGCAGAGCTGCGTTATTACCGCAACCTCAACGACTAATAATGTTTCGAAATCCGTTACCGTAAAGGTTACGGGAAAGGCTACGGCTAACTATATTTCCGACGCACAGATTGACGGTCCCGAGCAGGTAGCCGTCGGCGACACAGTAAGGTACGGCGCGCTCGTTTATCCCGAAAGAAACGACAGCTCGTCATATCTCACGCTTAGCTGGGGTATCGTAACGGGTACCGACAGCGAAACAGGAGAGCCCGTATATACCTGGGCGGATAAAAATAACGACGTATCCGACGGTATCGGCTCTATTTCAAACGACGGAACCTATACCTCGGTAAAGGGCGGTCTCTGTACAATCGCGCTTAAAGCCGTAACGGGCTACAGCATTCTCGGCGGCTACTATGAGATTTCAAGCGTTCTCACTACGCTTGACGTACAAAACGATATCCCCGTTAATAATATTACCCTGTCCGCCGAAAACGCGGGATTCTTAGGCAATAACAATATCGGTACTCTCACCGTTGAGGAAAAGGAGCTCGGCGGCGAGAGCGCTTACTACGCGACGGTTAAAATCAACGCCGTTACTCCCTACTACGGAAGAGGCGCAAAGGTTACCGCGAACATTAACCCCGAAACCGCTACCAACGCCGACGTTGTATGGCATATCAGCAACAACGCCGATTTCTATACGGAAAACGAGAAGGATAAATCCATCGAGGTAAGAGCGAGAGCGACGGAGCTTAATTCAGTAACGACTCAGATTTGGTGCGAAACCGCCGACGGCAGAGTGCGCTCTCCGATTATGACTCTTACCGTTACGCGTAACGTTGCCGTTGATAATAAAATCGACGGCGGCGATATTGAGCTTGAGGTCGATAAGGACGTAAGCGTGACCCATACCGTAAGCTACAGCGGTAATAATACGGGTAATTCCAACGCTAACCACGAGGCGTCGTGGTATTCGTCAGACGAGAGCGTATTCACCGTAAGCGTTCTTGACGACAAGTCGGGTAACGCGGTAATCTCGGGCGTCGACGTAGGAACGGCTACGGTTTACTGTACCTCGGCAGACGGCGGAATTACCGATTCAAGAACGGTAACGGTTTATCCCAATAAGGATTATCTTCATAATGTTATCGAGCTTTGCGATAAGACGGTTATCCTTAAAACCGCCGAAAATAAAAAGCTCTATAATCAGTATATGGGTAAGCTCGACAAGGCTTACTACGTTCTTTACGACGTGCCTATGGCGGCTCAGAACGTCTGTGACACTACGGCGGATAAGCTGCTTGAGGATTTTGTTGCGCTCGGCGGCTACGTCGGAGTAGGCAATATAATAATTCTCGACGAAAACGGTAACGAATTCAATAATAAGACGGTTACCGTAGACATAGGAAACGCGATAAATAACTATACAAGATTCAGCTACGATTTTGAGTATAAGGTAGTACCCGAAAACTCGATGTATTCAAGGGTAACCTGGTCTTCCAGCAACGACAGTATCTCCGTTGATAAAAACGGTAAATGTACCCCGACTTCAAATAACGCCTGCACGGCTAAGATTACCTGTACAATAGAGGATTATCTCGGCAGGAAGCAGAGCGACAGCGCGGTAATCGCGTTCGTACGTACAGCCGCAACGGGCGTAACGCTTAATAAGTACGAGATTATCGGCGGCGAAATCGGAAACACCGAACAGCTTAAGGCTACCGTTCAGCCGAGCGGGCTTATAAATAACGCAAGCGTAAACGACGTTGAGTGGACGTCGAGCGACAGCAGTATCGCGAGCGTCGATTCCGACGGTACGGTTCACTTCCTTAAAGGCGGCGACTGCGTAATTACCGTAACTACTGCGGACAGCGGTTATAAGGCTGAGTGCAGGGTAAACGTTATAACCAATTACTCCGTGCTTCAGGCACTCGTGGATTCCTACGACGCTATGGGACTCGGGGCTGAGAATTACTATCCCGATACCTATACCGCGTTCGACGGAAAGATGGACGAAGCGAAACAAATGCTTTCCGAGCGTACTGCCTCTCAGGACGAGGTTGACGCGATGTATAACGCTCTCGTTTCGTCGTATAACGCGCTTAAGAAATATGTGTATATCAGTAAAATTGAAATCTACCTTGACGGCGAAGCCGCGTCGGAATACTATCAATGCGACCTCGGTGCTTTTTCAAGCTATTCAAACGCTAAGCTCAATCTCAACGTAAGGCTTTACCCGAATAACGGCTCCTACGAAAGCGTAAGATGGGAAAGCTCGACCTCGTTTATCAAGGTTAATTCCGACGGCGTATGCTCGCCGACAAGCAACAGCTCGGGCTACGGTAAGGTTACCTGTACCGTGACCGACCATTTCGGAAACGAGATTACCGATTATGTATGGGTTTCGTTTGCTAAAACTCCCGTTACGGGAATAACCCTTTCCGACAGCGTAATTTCGGGTAAGGCGGGAGTTACGAAGCAGCTCACCGCAACCGTTAAGCCAACGGGCGTTCTCGGTATAGGAGACGCGGATATTAAGGACGTTATCTGGAGCTCCGATAACGAGAGCGTAGCTACCGTAAATCAGAACGGACTTGTAACCTTCGTTTCGGCGGGTATGGCTAATATTACCGTTACAACCCGTGACGGCGGTTACAGCGCAGGCTGTCTTGCTACGACTCTCGGCGACAGAAGCGTTCTCGAGGCTGCGCTTGAGGAATATAAGAATATCACCTTCAGCGATTATGAATACGATTACGGAACGGCGTTTAAGGCGGCTTACAGCGAAGCAGAGGCGGCTATGACCGATTATTCGTTCACTCAGACTGAAATCGACTCCGCCGCTACAAAGCTTATTGAAGCGGCAAGCGATTTGTTCGCCCACCCGTTCGTAAAAATTGAAAATATTAATCTTGACTGGACGGCGTCTGATTTAAGGTCCGTTAAGGATTCGGGTACCGTCGGAAGCAACGACTCGATTCAGCTTGTATCGTCAAGTATCGCTGCGCTGACAACGAGCGTAAGCGTTAAGATTACCCCGTCGGTAACTCCCGGTAACGCTATGTACAGCAGCATAAGCTGGGATACCGTAAGTTCGCATAATCTCAACGTTAATAAGGGCGACGACGGTACAGTAACCGTTAAGCCGACTATCGCGGCGATTACAAGAATTGACGCATACGGCGTGTTGAGAGTAACCTATACCGACCAGTATGACAGAACCTATTCGAGAGACGTGAGCGTGGTTATCGGTAAGGCGTACGTTACGGGTATTGATATTACAACTCCCGATTTCACATCTAAGGCTACCGACGCTCCGACTCAGCTTGAATACAGTCTTATAAGCTCAAACGGCAAGGTCGACGACCTCAGCAATAAGAGCGTTGAGTGGACGTCAAGCGACAGCAGTATCGCAAGCGTTGACTCGAACGGCTTGGTTACTCCTCTCGACGAGGGAACTGCGGTAATTACCGCAAAGACCGCCGACGGCGGTTATACCGACAGCGTAACCGTTACGGTAACGCCCGACTACGAAATCCTTATAAACGCGGTTAACGAGTATTCCCGGCTTGTAAGCGAAAGCAGAGGACGTTATATCTATACCGAGGAATCGCTCGACGTTCTTGAAAACGCGGTTAACGACGCAAGACCCGTCGCTGAGGCGCAAAGCGCAAGACAGGCGGTCGTAAATGAAAAGCTCAACGCGATTATGAACGCGTATAACGCGCTTGAAAGATACGTTCCCGCCGAGGGACTTACTCTCGGACTGACGGACGGCGAAACTAACGCTAAGGTAATTAACGAAGGCTTTATCCGCTATACCTCGACCTCGCTTAACGGAAAGAGCTTTAAGCTTAAGGTTAATACTATTCCCGCGGGCTCGAGGTATGAGCAGATTGAGTGGGTAAGTGACAGCGGCGCGGTTACCGTTTCCGCCGACGGAACGGTTACAAGCACTAATTCAACCTCCAAGGCGGCTAAGATTACCTGTACGATTACTAATTACGATAATACCTCTTACAGCTATGACGCTTACGTTTCGTTCGTAAGATACGGCGTAACGGGCATCGCGTTCGACGGAGAGAGTAATTATTTCGGCTATAACGGCGAAAGCGTAACTCTCAGCCCGACTATTACCTATACCGATACTACGAGCGTATCGTCGTACTACGTCAATAAGTGTATGTACGTTTCGAGCGATGAAAGCATCGCCACGGTTGACAATAACGGAAAGGTTACCTTCGTATCCTTCGGTAAAGCGACCGTTACGGCGACGACTCTCGACGGCGGCTATACCGCAAGCGTAGACGTATATACAACTAACGATACCCGCGGGTTAAGAGAAACTCTCGCCTCGGCAAGAGGAATTACCTATACGGATTACGCCTATACCTACGGCATTGACTTTAAAAACAAATACGACGAAGCACTTTCGGTATACAGTAATCCTAACGCCTCTCAGGAGGAAATCGACTCTGCCGACGCGGCGCTTTCGGGCGCTATGTCCGCGCTCAGCGGCCATCCGTTTATCGCTCCCGCTCCGCGTATCACCGCCGACGGAAATACCGTAGATAATAACGCTACGGTGGAAACCGACTACAACGCCCAAGTTACGTTTAAGCCCGAATTCGCTGACGGCGCTATGCTTAAATCCTATACCTTCAACGCCTCCTCGCCTGTTAATGCGACTGCGGTTAAAAACGGTGACGGAAGTATAACCGTAACCCGTACCGCCGAAACGGGAAGCCTCGTGCTTAAACTCGTTTCAACCGACGATTACGGAAGAGAGGAAACCGTTGAAAGAAGCGTTAAGCTCGTTGAAAGACTCGTTCCGTGTACCTCGGTAACGCTTACGGCTAACGGCGCTCAGATAAGCGGCTCAAGCTATACCTATTCCTGCGGCGGAAGCTACAGTAACGCCGACCTTACAATCGGATATATCCCGACTCCCGCAAACGCGAATATGATTGAAAGTGTAACCTACTCCGCGTCGTCAACGCTGAACTATGTAAAGATTGACTCCGCTACGGGTAAGGTTACGGTAAGCGGCGTACTGCTTCTTCTTTCAAGCTATTCGGCTACAATAACCTGTACGGTTAAGAATACGGACGGCTCGACGGTAACAAAAACCGTTTCGCTGACCGTAAAGAAGAACTAAGGGGGGTGAGGTAATGAATAAAAAAAAGAGATTCTCAGCCCTTGCGGTAATTCTTGTATTTGCTTTAAGTATAATAGGCGCCGTTACCTCGTTCGCCGCAGACGATATCAGTATTAATTCAACGTTTTCCGACCCTGTTTTAAGAGAGGCGATAGCGCTTCACTACGACTCCGACCGTAACGGTTATCTAAGCGAAGAGGAAAGAAGCACGGATACGATGATTGTATCCGCGCTCCTTGACGAGCTTGCCGACTCTAAGGGCGTTGAACGCGACAGCCTTTGTGTTTCGGATATTACGGGTATAGAGTGCTTTGAAAACCTCAGAGTGCTTCGCTGCAGCTATATCGGCGAGCTGAGCTCGTTCGACGTCAGCGCTCTTACCGGACTTGAAACGCTTGACTGCTCGGGTAATGCGCTTACAGCGCTTGACATTACCGCTAATACAAAGCTTAAAAGAATACATTGCAGCGCGAACGATTTTACGTCTCTTGACTTTACGGCCAATACGGAGCTCGAGTGGCTTCACTGCTACGCTAATACCGGGCTCGTTTCGCTCAACGTCAGCGGACTTACGGACCTTGAGGAGTTAAGGTGCGACGGCTGCGAGCTTTCTTCGCTCGATTTATCGTCTGTTACTGCGCTCAGCGTGCTTAACTGTTCGTATAACCATCTTACGGAGCTTGATTTAAGCCATACCTCGGTTAACGCGCTGACCGATTATCATATCGGTAATCAGACCGTTTCTTCAGAGCTAATATATCAGGACGGACTTATTAAGGCTCCCGTTACGGTTAACGAGCCGGACCTGATTTATTCAACGAGTCTTGCCGACGACGGAAACGCGTATTCCGACGGCGCGTTCTTTACTAATCAGTATTCAAAAATTCACGACGGCTTTACCTACCTTTATTCCACGGGCGGAAATAACTGCGCCGAAATGAAGGTAAGCGTAAGCGTTTCTCATACTCACGACTATAAGGTAACCTACGCGTATTTCGATACAAAGGAAATGATAATCGAATGCCGTATCTGTGCGCTTGAGCAATTCCTGAACGCCGAGCTGACTCAAAGTCATTCCGACCCGACCTGTACCGAAAAGGGAAGCACGGTTAAAACGCTGACGGCTGTATTTGAGGGTAAGGAATATACCGCTCAGGATATTGCCGAAGAGGACGCGCTCGGTCACGCTTATACCGAAGCGGTTACGTCTCCGACCTGTACTGAGCAGGGATATACAACCTATACCTGTACCCGCTGTCAGAATACCTATACGGATAATTATACCGACCCGAACGGCCATACGGAGGTTATTGACGAAGCGATAGCTCCTACCTGCACCGAGACGGGACTCACCGAGGGTAAGCATTGTTCCGTATGTAACGCGATACTCGTTCCTCAGGAGACCGTTGCAGCTAACGGACATACGGAAGTTATAGACGAAGCTGTTGCTCCGACCTGTACGGAAACGGGACTCACCGAAGGTAAGCATTGCTCCGTATGTAACGCGGTACTTGTAGCACAGGAAACGGTAGCAGCTAACGGACATACGGAGGTTACCGACGAAGCTGTTGCTCCGACATGCACGGAAACGGGACGCACCGAGGGTAAGCATTGTTCCGTATGTAACGCGGTACTTGTAGCACAGGAAACAGTAGCCGCTAACGG
>JAILGO010000115.1 GCA_024696725.1 Eubacterium sp.
TTTCCTATAACCTTTTGACGGTTAAAGGTAACGGGTAGTCCTTTCAGAAAGTCATACCACAAATGCCGTTCTTCTTTTGTCATTTCTCTGCGTAACTTCTGTGCATAAGGCTTTAGTGTCGGATTATTTGTTTTGTTCACATTTACACCTCATCCGTCTTGCCTTCGGCAATCCACCACCTCATCCGTCGGCGTTGCCGACACCTTCCCCTCAAGGGGAAGGCTTATTATACTTTTACTTCTTTATGACGTACGCCACAACGGTGCTTTATTTTTTTAGTTTTCTTTTCTCTTTTCGCCGAGCGCCTCGGAAATCTTTGCTTTCTTTTCGCCTACGATATCATACTTGAACATCGGGATAATTGAAAGCAGGGCAAGTATACCCGGAACGGCGGTATAAGCGAAGAAGATAATATCCTTAGTCTTAGCGTTAAAGCCGGAAGCTACGCCGCCTTCGATAGCCTTTACGGTATCGGCATAACCCGAGAAGCCTACGAACACGAGACCGAGAGCTACGCCGAGAGCAAGGCAAACCTTTATTGTAAGAGTAAGGATTGAATACGCCGTACCCTCCATTCTCTTACCCGTTTCGTACTCATAGTAGTCAACACAGTCGGCGGTCATAATCATCGGCATAAGCGTTACGGCACCGAACTGTAAACCGATAAGGAAGAGCGAAGCGAAGAAGAGAACCGTGAGAACGGAGTTCTTCGGGCTTGCGAACCAGTCGGCGTTCGTCTGACACGCGCCGAACCAGAAGTGGCCGACAATAAATGAGAATACAGAGGCTGCGAAGCCGTAGACCGAAAGAAGAATATACGCCTTCTTTTCGTTAAGCTTTTTAATAAGCATCGGGCAGAGCGCCATACTTATCATCGAGCCGATAGCGGTTACGATACCGAGAACGGCAACAAGATTCTGTGAGCCTAAAAGAGCGTTAGCCGCCTGGACCTGAATACCCATAGACATCTGACGGCCGAAGCCGAGGAAATACGAAACGATTACGAGCATAAGCGGTTTATTTTCCTTAAGCGCCGAAACCATTTCCTTAATACCGATTTTTTCGCTCGACTCGGTTACTACTCTTTCCTTATTGATAAGCGGGATAAGAGCAAAGAGAACGCAACCTAAAACAGCGGTAAGAACGGCTACCCAGAAATACTCGCTCGCAATCATCGGGTTGTCAACCTCGCCCTTTTTAACGATTACCTTAGAGCCCTCGGGAATTATTAAACAAACGATAGGTACTATAACAACGCACGCCGAGAAGCCTATCTGTTTAGCGGTATTTGAAATCGAAACGACGTTAGTTCTTTCCGTCGGGTTAGGCGTAAGCGCCGCAGCAATACCCTGAGAGGGAACGTCGCCCATAGTCATAGCGATTGACCAGATAAGATATGTAACGAAAATCCATACGTAAGTAAGCATTCTGTTACTCTTAAACGGTACGTTGATAAATACTACCGCGGTAAAAACAAGAAGCGGAACTATTGAATAAGCAATCATTCCCTTGAATTTACCGAGCTTGCTCTTCGAGCGGTCTACCATACCGCCTACAATCGGGTCCGCAACGGCGGAAAGGATTTTTGCGACGAGTATAAGAATACCGACGATTCCTATTTCTGCGCCTAAAATCGAGGCGTCGAACTCCGCCTGATACGAGTTAAGCAGACCTACGATAGCCTGAAAACCGAAGAGGCCGAGCGAATAAGCGATAATTTCCTTAACGCTTAAATGCTTTTGCTTGGTGATGTCTTCCATAAATACCCTCCTGTTGTTTATTAATCGTTGAATACTTCCTTGAAAATATCAACATTAGCCATTTTCATAACTGCGCTGAAGAGCTTAGAGCCGTATACGGGCATAAGCCTGTTAAAGCTTGACATAGCGTGAGCGTCGAAGCCTCTTACCTGCATAGGATATTTAAACTCTATGCCGCGCATTATCATTCTTACCATTCTGTCGCAGTCGGTTGAAATCATATTCATAACCTTAGCGCCCTTATCGTTACTTTCCGAGCCCTGATTACGGAATATATCCGTCTTTGTAAAGCCGGGACAAACGAGAGAGACGTACATCTTACCCGCAAATTCAACGCGAAGCGCCTCGGTAAAGCCCTTAAGCGCCGCCTTGGAAGCGGAATACATCGAGGTTCCCGCAAGAGTCATAAGCGCAGCGGAGCTGTCGATATTGATTACGGCGGGAGAATCCGACTCAAGCAGCATAGGAAGAAGAGTCTTGGTTGAATAAATACAGGAATAGAAATTAATATTCATAGCCTGATTGATTTCGTCGTAGGAATATCTGTCGAAGCGCTTGAACTTGGGAAGAATACCCGCGTTGTTAATAAGAATATCAGGCTTTACGCCGTTTTCCTTAAGCTCAGCGGCAAAGGCTTCCCAGTTTTCCTTAACCGATACGTCGAAAAGCTTGTACGAGAACTGATTTTTATACTCCTCGCCGAGCTCCTCTATAAACTTCAGCATTTTCGGCTCGCTTCTTGCTACGCCGATAACGGTACAGCCGTGCTTTTTAATAAGCGTTGCGGCAATGCCTGCTCCCATACCGCCCGAAGCGCCGGTTACGATAGCGGTTTTACCCTGAAGCCAACAATTACTCATAATTTTACCTCCGAAAGTAATAATTATACACAATAGATTATACTATACTTTTTTAGCTAATACAACAATTTTATTGTTTTTAAGCAGAGTTTATACACTAAGTATTGATAAATTATACAATATTATTAAAAATGATTGACAAATTTCTAATTATGTGTTATTAATAAGCATATTAAAATAAGATAGGAGGACCTGGCACATGGATAAAAGAATAGTACGCACAAGACTTGCGGTTTTTAACGCAGTGTTTGAGCTGTCAACCGAGAAGGATTTAGACAAAATCACTGTTGTTGAGCTTTGCGACAGAGCAGGAATCAACAAAAGTACGTTCTACCTTCATTACAGCAGCATTAACGACTGCTTCCAGAAGTGCTTCGATTTCTTTACCAGCAAAATTCTTGAGTTCGGTAAGGATATGGATTATACCCGTATGTCACTGGCTCCGGAGGAAACGGTTAAGAAGCTTCTCGACGCGGTTGAGAACAATCTTGTTTACGTTGAGCGTTTCAGAAAAAGTATGATTTACGACTCGGCTATCAAGGCTGTCAAGGAGAAGTTTATTAACGAAATCTGTGCGGCAAACAACATTAACATCAAGGACAATTATCACGAGGTCGCTAAGGTGACCTTCCTTGTAGGCGGCTGCGCTGATATTATTATGATGCTCTCCCCCAACTTCAACAGAGAAGAGGTTGAGAGGATTATGATTAACGTAATTAAAAGAAAATAAAAAGGAACGGTTTACGCCGTTCTTTTTTCATTTGACGAAATAATTATTTGTGTTATAATAGAATTGTTATAATATTTAACGGAGATGATATTTATGAAAAAAACTATGACTAAAATAGCCTGCGTATTCCTTACGCTCGTTATGGTATTTTCGATTTCGTCCGTTGCGTTTGCAAAGGAGAACGTCACCCCCGTAATTCTTATCCACGGACTCGGCGGTAATGACCTTTATAAAAACGTCGGAACGGAAAACGAGGAATCAATGGCGGGCTACGGCCTCGACGTAAAGACGCTTTTAACCAACAGCGCAATAATGAGCGAGGCGGTTAAGCTTTTATCCGAGGAAACTACGCCCGACTACGACGCGCTTTTTGAGGCTCTCGGCGATTATTTTAAAAAGACGGAGCTTAACTGCGACGAAAACGGAAACGCGCCCGAGGGTCAGGGAATCAACAATTACTGGACGACTCCCCTTTCAAAGCACAAGGATTACTGGCAGGACGCGACCAACGCCGAAAGAGGCATCGCACGCCAGCTCTGTGAAATCCACGGCGCGAAAAACGTTTATGCGTTTAACTACGACTGGCGCCTTGACGTGCGCTATACGGCAAAGCTTTTAAGAAAGCAGATTGTCGATATAAAGAAGAAAACGGGAGCGAAAAAGGTATCGCTTATCGGCTGCTCGCTCGGCGGCGCGGTAATGAGCGCTTACCTCGACGCTTATAAGAAAAAGAACGACGTCGCCCGCTACGTTTTCGTTAACCCCGCTATTCAGGGAGTCGACGTCGCAAGGATTCTCAGAATGGACTTCAAGTTCAACAAGAAGTACATCCTCTCATATCTCAAGCACATGGAAACCGCATACGACGGCGGAAACAACGCTACGCTCTTCAAGGCTATCGGCGCTATCGGAGATTACAGAATAGGAGTAGCGGTCGATAATCTTAAGGCGATTACGAAAAATAAGCGGCTTATTAAAAAGCTCTTTAACGTCGTAGTTAAGGATTGGATAGGCAATATCCCCGCATACTGGGAGTGCGTAGCTTATAACGACTTCGACGCGTGCGTTAAGAAAATGAGCGCTATCGGCTTTCTTGATAAGAACAGCGGACTTTATAAAAAGATTTCCGCTTACCACAAGGTTCAGGGACGCTTCAATAAGAACATTAAGTACGCTAAAAAGCACGGCGCGCAGGTTGCTATTCTCGCAAACTACGGCACGCGCGGTATTCCCGTAACCTCAAAGGCGGGCAATCACACCGACGTTCTTATCGACACAAAGTACGCCTCGGGCGGAGCTACCGTAGCACAGTACGGCAAGAAGCTTAAGGGTAAGAAGGCAAAGGGAAAGTACGTTTCTCCCGACAAGGTAATTAACGCAAAGACCTGCGTGCTTCCCGACAACACCTGGTTCACCAGGGATTTGCTTCACATTCAGTATCACTACGGAACCGAGGCAACAAAGCTTATCTGTAATATGGTCTGCGGCAAGTTCAAACTCAATCTTAAAACAATTAAGAAAAAGTACGGCTACGCTCAGTTTATGAAGGCAGGCTCAAATCAGGAGATAACGAATATAGGTTAAGAAAACTAAAAAGAAGGTTGACTGATTTTTCAGTCAACCTTCTTTTTAATATGACATTTTAACTGCTGTTAAAGCAAATGTGAATATATCATTACGCCGTTAGCTTCACTTACGATACTTGTATTCGGTATTTTGTTTATAAATAAAATACTATTCTTGTTTTCTTTTTTCACATCAAATAAAACGGATTTAATTCCAAGATTTTTGAGATAGTCTAAAACGGCATTAACGGAATTAAACGCAATTCGTTTTCTTCTGTACGGAGAAGCGACCCAATAGTACAGAAATATCTCTTTATTCTTTTCGTCATAATCATATAAGCCTACTCTTCCGCATGGCTTGGATTCATAATATATCACGAAAGTTTCGTCAAACGGCGGTTCTTTTTCGTCTACGTATGAAAAATCATATTTGAGTTGATAATTTTCATCAAACGGAAACCATCGGGAGATTTCTTTTAAATCGGCTTTGAATAACGGGAAAAGAAGTTCGGCGTTTTCCTTATCAATAGGTTTTAACCGGATTTTTTCATTTACTGTTAATATCATTTTTAAATACGCTCCGGGCAAGGATTAATTTAATTGGGAGAGCCTTCTTTAAGAAGGCTCTCCTAAAGAACGTCTTTTTATTATATTTATTTGCCGAGGTAAAGTCTTGTTGAATCGGTATTGGTATTATCTATATACCAGCTTCTTCCGATTTTTACAACGTAAACGTCCTGGATTGCTACGAGCTTTCCGTCGTCGAGCTTAACCTCAAGGCTTACCTTCGCTGCGCCGGTAATTCTTTCGGAGCAGTCGAGCTTTGCGTAAGCGTCGACCATATCGGACTTAGGCTTATCCTTTTCTCCGTCCTCAAGCTTAAACACCTCAGCCTTAGCCTCGCCGCTTGACGCAACGGGCGCAATTCTCTCTTTAAACTCAGCGATATAGGCTTTAAGCTCGTCTCCGCTGAGCTCCTCGCACGAGGTAACGCTTGTAGTGAAGTGATAATCCTTACCGTAAAGCTCCTGATACTGTCCGTCAAAGGCTTCTCTTATAACCGTCTTTCCGTCGGCAGCAAGTAAATCCTCGGCACCCGTAAGCTTTTCACCGTAGGTTACGACGTTAGCCTCAAGCGCGCCGAACATAAATTCATAATCGAGATAATCGTCGCCGTAGACCTCGTGTCTTACCTCCTTGAGCTTGCTGAAATAGCTCATAAAGAAGGTTTCGTAATCGTCCCAGCCGACCTCTTTAACAAGCTCGACGTAGTAATCGTACATTTTTGAGTAAACGGCGTCGATTGCCTTTTGCTCTTCCTCGGTACCCGTTCCTACGAAGTCGGCCTGCTTAACGTCCTCGCCGTCGTTCTTAAAGCAGACCATATATCCTCTTCGGATAAAGTCGCCGTACTTAAGCTTCTTGTTTTCGGAAAGCAGAGTGTTTTTATACGCGTTATAGCCGTCGCCGTTCTGTACGATACCGTCGACGTAAGCGACTGCAACCTTTTCGGGCTTAAAGGCGGTATATCTTGTAGTATAGGCATAAACCGTAAGTCCTGCGAGAACCACAGCGATTACGATACCCGACACTACCGCGTAAAGACCGAGTTTAAATTCTTTTTTTGCCATTTCTGCCCCTCCTTACTCTGCGGCTGCTTCGGGAGCAGCGTCTGTTTCTGTTTCAGCTTCAGCCTCTGCGGCTCTCTTTTCCGCAAGAGCCTGAGTAATTCTGTCCTTCTTCTCGCCTACCATATCATAGAAGAGAATCGGTACGAACTGAAGAATTACGAATACCGCAGGGATAATCGTATAAATCGCAAGGAACTTGTTAAGGGTTGCGTCCGTCTGGTTAGCGTAGGCTATATTCTGGCTCGTAGAGAACTGATAGCCCGACCAGGTATAAACGAGGAACGGAGAGAGAACCTTAGTGAACGCGGAAGCAATCTTTGAAATAAGACCGAAGCCCGCGTAAGCGAGTCCCTCCTGACGCTTGCCCGTTTTATATTCCATTTCATCAACGCAGTCCGCAATCATAATGTTCGGAGTAACATTCGTGTTACCGTGCTGAATGCCGCAAAGGAAATTGATTCCAAGGAATATTGCAATTAAAAGAATAGATTTTGAAATGCTGTTGAAACCGCCTACAAGTCTTGTATATACATAAAGAATTGTTAACGTTCCGGCTCCTATACAACAGAAAATTATGTAAGTTTTCTTGGTTGACCACTTTTTAAGTGCAAGGTTTACAAGTAGCGTACCTACCGCCGTACCGATACCCATAGGAAGCATCATCCAAAGCTTCATACTCTTTGAACCAAGAAGATAAATCGCCATATAAAGCGATACCGTACCGTACACTCCGCGGCCGAAGCCCGTGAGCTTAGTAAGCGAAACCATAAGTAAATTCTTGTTCGTAAAAACAAGCTTTATACTTTCAACGAGCGAAACCTTTTCGGTCGTATAGGGAACGCGC
>JAILGO010000121.1 GCA_024696725.1 Eubacterium sp.
TACTGTAAAAAACGGCTTGCCTGAATTCATAATATGATTCGGGTTTGTTGTAACTCCATCGATACCGAAGGTATCATAAGCCTCGCGGATTTCATCAATCTTAGCACTGTCTAAAAAGTATTTCATAATAATTCCTCCAAAATTATTTATTTATTATATTAAGAACATCAGCGTTCTTTCTTACAAATACCGGCGGCTCGCCAAGCGGCGAAGAAACCGTATGTTTACCGCCTTTATATTCTTTTCCGCTCCAGAGATGTACCCATTCATCCTTAGGTAAATATACCTCTCTTGTAAGCGCGTTAGGTCTGATTACGGGAGCAACGAGAATATCTCTTCCTAAAAGGAATTCATGCGCTTCCGTAAAAGCTTCCTTTTCATCGTAATGGAAGAAAAGAGGTCTGATTACCGCAAGTCCATTTTCGGCGTTTTCCTTAACCGCATCTTTAATATACGGTTTTAAAGATTTATGAAGCTGAGCCATTTTAGCGTTGTGTTCAAGTACCTTTTCGCTCGCGTCATGCTGAGCGTTAAGGTCGGGATTGAGTCCCTCGTGACCTCTTAAAACAGGCGTAAAAGCGTTCATTTCGCACCAGCGCATATAAAGCTCTTCGCTTCTCTTAAGATTAAAGAAAGAGGTATATCCGCCGACGTCGCTGTGAGAAAGGCCGAAGCCGCAGCAGCTTAGCGAAAGCATAGCGGGGATAACGCTCGGAAGTCCGAAGTCAATAGAAAAGTCCGTATGATTATCTCCGCACCACATCATGGTAGAATAACGCGGAGTATTCGAATATCCCGCACGGGTAAAGAACATAATATCGCCGAGTTTACCTGCTTCATCGACTGCCTCTCTGTTAACCTGTGCCCAGCGAGCAGGCCATGTGTTATGAACAAGCTCGGGATCCTCACCGCTGAAAAGAACGCAGTCAGTCGGAAGATACTCGCCGAAATCTGCCATCCAGCCTGCAAGACCGAGTCCTATCATATTCTTCTTAATTATGTCCTTAATCCATTCCCACGCGTCAGGGTTTGTAAGGTCTATCATTGCGGCAGGAAATGTAGTAATTGTAACGTAATAATCCTCGCCGTCTTTATTCTTAACGGTATAGCCCTTTTCGCTCGCTTCTTTATAGAGTGGCTTTTCTACCGCAAGGAAGGGATTAATATAACCGAGAACCTTAATTCCCTTTTCGCCGAGCTCCTTAATTTTTTCGTCAAGCCCCGGGTATAATTCCTCATCCCATTGCCAGTTCCAGAAAAGCTGTTTACCTACTGCGGTAACTCTTCTGCCCTCCCAGTCCTGAATCCAAGCTCCGTTTACGGGAATATTATGCTTAAGCGCTGTATCAATCTTGCTCATCATAATATCCGTACCGCCCTGAATACCGAGAATATGACCGTCATAAACCCAGTCGGGCAGCTCGGGCTGTCTTCCGAGAATATCGGTAAGATTATTCATAAGCTCCGGGAAATTCTTGCCGAAGCCAATATAAAACGCATTTATTTCGTCAGTAGTAACAACCGTCTTATCATCAGCCGTAAAATCGAGCTCTGCTCTTGCTGTAGTAAGCGAATGGAAAAAATACTTTTTCGAGCTTATAAACGTCGGCTGAGCGTAATAAGTTTCATATTTACTAAATGCCTGCGAACGCTTGGAATTCTTTATTCCGAATACCTGCTTAATAAGCTTTTTTCCTATCTGAAGAGCGTTAATATGCTCAGCAACCCATACGTTAGCACGTTTTCCTTTAAGATTGAACTCGCTGAAAATTTCACCGCTTCCGTAAACGTATTCGTCAGCTGAAGAAGGAAGAGTTATCCACATTCTGTTATAACCTTCAAAGCCTTCGGGAGTAACCTTAAGCCTTCTGTCGTCTTCAATTTCAACGATAAGCTTACCATAATTCGTTTCAACCTCTGCTCTTATGTCCTCTGAGCTAACGGATACAATTTTAACTCTTGTTCTGCATTCAAGCTTTTCCTTTATTTTAAAGGAACCGTGACTCATTGAATAACTGTTCTCACCTTTTCCGATTTCAATCGGTGCGGGCTTATACGGGTCAAGCGTATAAATAACTCTATCGCCGAGAACAACATCAAGCTGTCTTTCACTCTGTTTGAATTTAAGCACATAAACACCTCTCTTTAATTAATTAACTCTGTTAATCAA
>JAILGO010000140.1 GCA_024696725.1 Eubacterium sp.
GGCGTTATTATCGACGAAATAAAGCTTTCGGATATGCTCGGCGTTCCCGTAGTTAAAGCGACCGCTCGCTCGGGAAAGGGAATAAACGCCCTGCTTGAGAAGATACACCTTGTCGTGACGGGCGCTCTGAGACCCGTTCCCTCGTCGTTTGTAATGGAGCTTCCTCCGTACCGGAAGCCGCAGCTTTTTAAGACCGTAATGCTGAGCCTTAAGGAGAAGGTGCTGTCGGTTTTAATGCGTGCCGTTACAGCCGCGGCGCCCGCGGGACTTTTAATCTGGGCGCTTGCTAATATTAAACCGGGCGGCGTAAGCCTTCTCTCTCTCGCCTCAAATCTGCTTGACCCCGTCGGAAGAGCGATGGGTCTTGACGGAGTAATTCTTCTTGCGTTTCTGCTCGGCTTTCCGGCTAACGAGATAGTTATACCGGTTATGCTGATGGCGTATCTTTCGGGTACGGGAATAGAGGATTATTCCTCTTTGTCCTCGCTGTCCGCGGTGCTTACCGTTAACGGCTGGAGTACCCTTACCGCGCTCTGCTTCTGCATTTTCTCGCTCTTTCATTTCCCTTGCGCGACGTCGCTTATTACGGTTTATAAGGAAACTAAAAGCGTTAAATGGACTCTGCTTTCGTTTTTCTGTCCGCTCGTTACGGGGACGGCGCTCTGTCTTGCGCTCAATCTTATATTCGGTTGACAATTTGCCTCACTCTGTTATAATCAAGGTGAGGTGAATTTATGGATTATAAAACAATGAACGCTCAGCTCGTTTCACTTTGCGACGGCGTTGAAAATAACGTTACGCTTCTCGCCAACGCTTCGGCGCTGCTTTGGTATTCGCTTGAGGATATAAACTGGGCGGGCTTCTATATTTATGAGGGCGGCGAGCTTATTCTCGGTCCGTTTCAGGGTAAGCCCGCGTGCGTAAAAATTCCGCTCGGTCGGGGAGTGTGCGGAACGGCGGCGAAGGAAGGGAAAACGCTTCGCGTTGACAACGTTCATTTATTTAAAGGTCATATCGCCTGCGACAGCGCCTCGAATTCGGAAATAGTTGTTCCGATTATAAAAAACGGCGTACTTTTCGGAGTTCTTGATATCGACAGCCCGTCGCTTTCAAGATTTAACGCGGACGACGAAAAGGGACTCGGTGACTTCGTTAAAATATTAGAGGATGTGTTAAAATGAATATAAAAGAAAAATACCCCGCTCTTGAACGGTACATACTGGCGAATTACGTCGGGGAAGTCGAAAACTGTATTAATGCTTCGCAGTTCACGGACGCCTCCTACGCAATGGGGAATGAGCCCTGCTTATCCGAAGCGCCTCTGCCGTCGAAAAAGCATTCCTTTGCCTTCGGAGGCACGGCGCCGAAAAAGAAAAAAGAGGATAGGGAAATCGTTTTAGAGCTTGACGAAAGCTTTTCGGAAATGCTGCTTCGCCTTATTGACGAAAAGGGAATAAAGGACAGCGAGTGTTATAAAAAAGCGGGAAAGGACAGAAAGCTTTTTTCTAAAATCCGCTCTAATCCCGATTACAGACCGGGAAAGCCGACGGCGCTCGCGTTTGCCGTAGCGCTTGAGCTCAGCCTTGACGAAACTAAGGACCTGCTCGTTAAAGCGGGCTTCGCGCTTTCTCACAGCAGTAAGTTCGACATTATAGTAGAGTATTTTATAGTTAACGGTATTTACGATATTATGGAGATTAACGAAGCGCTTTACGCTTATGACCAGCCGCTGCTTTAAGATATTAAACACGAAAAAACTCTAAAGCTTACCCGGACGTAAGCCTTGCAGTCAGTTGATGTAAAATCTTATTTATATTAAACACGAAAAACTCTAAAGCTTACCCGGGCGTAAGCCTTGCAGTCGGTTGATGTAAAATCTTATTTATACTAAACACTTAAAAATGTCGCATGAGAGGCGACCAAATTGAATATAAAACCTCCTATAATGCAGTTGTAAGGTTAAACGACCGAATTCATTACAGGAGGTTTTTATTATGAAAAAAACAGAAAACAGAATTACGGAGCTTGTGTTCATACTTGACCGTTCGGGCTCAATGGCAGGACTTGAAAGCGACACGATAGGCGGCTTCAATTCCCTTATTGAAAAGCAAAAGAAGGAGGAGGGTGAGTGCCTCGTTACGACGGTGCTTTTCGACCACGAAATCCTTACCCTTCACGACCGCATTCCGCTTAGTGAAATCAAGCCGATGACTTGCAGCGACTATGAGGTAAGAGGCTGTACGGCGCTCGTTGACGCAATCGGAACGACGGTAGAGCATATCTCTAAAATCCAAAAGTACGTTAGAAAAGAGGACGTGCCTGAAAATACAATGTTTGTAATTATTACCGACGGGCTTGAAAACGCAAGTAAGCGCTTTTCCTCTGACGAGGTTAAAAAGCTTATTGAACGGAAAAAAGAGCTCGGCTGGGAATTCCTCTTTATCGGCGCAAATATCGACGCCGTTGAAACCGCCGCGCAGTACGGTATTTCGGACGAAAGAGCGGTAGACTATATCGCCGATTCACAGGGAACTAAAACCGTGTTCGACGCGGTCGCTGATACGGTCTGCTGTATGAGAAACGACGCGCCCGTTGCCGCCTGCTGGAGGAAAAGAATAGAAAAAGACTAGAAAAGCAGGCACTAAAAACGGAGCCGTCTCTTTCGAGACGGCTCTTTTTATTATGTTTTTTCGCCCGTTTCCCTCACTTCTTATGCATAATCGTAATATAATAAGGCGGTTTTTTATAAGA
>JAILGO010000148.1 GCA_024696725.1 Eubacterium sp.
AATACAAGAACAAAGAATACCATAAACTCACCTCGTTATGATTATATCATTAATACTTTGTATTTACAATATATTGGAAAGTTTAATTTTATTGTTTTCTCTGTATCCTCTTATAATTGACTTTATTTCATATAGATATTCGGTTCTGCTCGGGAGAGCGTTAACTCTTATTGAAAGTTCGTCAAGCTGAGTGTGTCCGGAAAGCGCGAAAAGTATATCGTTCTTATCGCGCCACAGCTCTTTAACGGAATCGCATTCTTTTATAAATCCGCCGTAATCGTTATTACTGATACATTCGAGAGCTTTGTCTGCTCTGACGTCCATCTCGTCGCAGAAGCCTGAAATATAGTTCTGCTCAAAGCAGCATACGCCAACAGCAATCAATAGGAACATAACCGCAAACCAGATACGCTTCATTTATTCCCGCCTTTCTTTTTAATCAGTTTAATTTCACCGTTTTTGTTAACGGTAAGAAGCATTATGCTTTCAGCTTCTATTCCGCATTTTTTTATTGTTTCCTCCTCGTTAACGTCAGTAATATCGGAAAAGTATTCTTTTATTTTCATACCGTCAATTACTACCGGGATTTCGATTTCATTTTTATCGTCAGTTTTTTGTACCGAAAGCTTTCCGTTGGTCTCAACTATTGCGTTTTTAACGTCGCTTAAACTAAAAACGCCCTGACGTCTCAGATTATCAAGAACGTCGCTTACGGTCATTCTCAGTTTTTTTAATGCTTTTTCGGAAAGAACGCCGTCGCGGATAATAAACACAGGCTTACCCTCGAGAAAAGCCGAAAAACGCTGAGATTTCATTGATACGGCGCTTTCGATTATTTCAAGACTTATAAATACAAGAATAGGCAATAGCGAGTTGGCAAGTGGCAGCGCGTTATCTTCAAGAGGAACGGTAGCGACCGAGGATATAAGTATTGTAATAACGAATTCGTGATTTGAAAGCTCTCCGAGCTGTCTTTTTCCCATTACCCTTACGGCGATTATTACGAAGGTATAAATAATTACTGCGCGGATTATTGTAATAGTCATTTTTATCAGCCTCCCGTATATTATTAGCACAATACAGAATAATAATACAGGTGATATTATGCTGATTTACGATAAGTACAATCTGAATCTTGAGAAGCTGAAATCGGATTTTAAAGACTGTTCGGATTTTCTCATAAGAGAAATTATTATCGACGGACGCCGCGCTATAGTTGCAGCTATGGACGGCTTGATTAACGGACAGCAGCTTAACAATATGATAATGGCGCCTCTTTTTTCTCACAGCGTTGACGCAGATAATCCGACAGAGCATTTTGATATTATAAAAAAGCAGATTGTTGCGCCGCTTGAGATGAATGAGGTCAACACCTTTGAAAAATGTGAATTCTTTATGATGAGCGGTTTTGCTGCTTTTATACTTGACGGTTATCCGGGGGCGCTTGTGCTCGGAGTACAGGGATGGTCAAGAAGAACGACGGATGAGCCTGTTAACGAAGCAATGGTTAAGGGAGCTAAGGAGTGCTTTGTTGAAACGCTTAACGATAATAAGGCGCTCCTCAGAAAACGTCTTAAAACTCCGCATCTTAAAATGAAACAGATTAAACTCGGTAAAACCGCTACAACTCCTGTCGTTATCGTTTACGTAGATGACCGCGCTCCCGAGGGTACGGTTAAAGAAATCGAGTCGCGCCTTTTTGGCGCTGAACTTAACTCGGCTTTTGATTACGGATGTCTTGAGCCTTTTATCGGTTCGGATATTCCTTCTTTTTTTCAAGCGTCGGAAATACCGAGCGCCCTGACGTGCTTGCTTCAAAGCTGCTTGAGGGAAGAATCGGCGTAATGGTTGAAGGAACTCCCTTCGTAATGTTTACGCCTAATCTTTTCAGCGATAATTTTTCCTCGCTTGACGATTATGATAATCCTTCGTTCTATGCCTCGTTTGCTCGCATACTGAAATATCTTTCGTTTATGCTTTCGGTATTTCTTCCTGCGTTTTACGTAGCGGTAGGAGCGCATCATCAGGAAATGATTCCATCCACGCTTTTGTATATTGTTGCGACAAGCGAAGAGGCGACGCCTTTTCCTCTTGTAACAGAGGCGGTGATAATCCATATACTTTACGAAATAATGAGAGAAGCGGGGTTAAGACTTCCGAAACCGATTGGACACGCAATATCAATAATCGGAGCCATAGTAATCGGTGAAGCTATGGTAACCGCAGGAATTATAAGCGAGCCTATGCTTGTAGTTGTTGCTCTTACAGCTATAACCTCTTATGTAGTCTATCCGCTCTATGAAAGCGTCGCGCTGCTTAGAATAGTGTTTATATTTCTTGCGGCTTTTCGGGTATATACGGTGTTATGCTCGGTGCGGGAGTCCTGTTTATTAATGCGTGTGCCGTAAACCCTTACGGCGTTCCATATTCTGCGCCTCTCTCGCCGCTTACGTCGAAAAGCATCGGCGACACGATTATACGCTCCGGCTGGAAACGGCTTTCAAAACGAAAGGTAAGAATATTCGGATTAACGGGGGTGAAAAACGATTAACGGTGATGCTTCGCGCGGTATTATTTCCTCCTCACAGCTGTTTGCTGTATTGTTTGCGGTAAGACTGTATTCTTTAATGCTGTATCTTAACAGCTTAAGCGGTTTTCTTTTAAGTAACGCTCTTATCGTTCTTCTTTCGGTAATAGCTTATTTATTGAAAACTAAGGTTAATGACTCCAGATTGCTGAGAATAATTACAGGCGTAATGTGTTTAATTCTGACCGTTCAGACAGTTTTAACCTATATTACTTTTTCTTCTGACGCAGTGCATCCCGATTTCAGTAAAGCTCTACTCGTTGTTCTGATTAGCGCCTCGGTTATTTACGCAGTAAGTCTTCGTCTTGAACCGATTGCGCGTATATCGGGCGCAGTCGCAGGTATACTCGTTTTAGCCGTGCTTATTGCGGTTCTTACCAATACGGGTATATATTCTTTCGCTAACCTTAAGGCAGCGTCTTTTGACGGAGATTTCAACTTATGTCAGGCGTTAAAATGTCTTGATTTACCGCTTATTTATCTAACGCTTAATGAAAGAACGGGTGGCAAAACAGATAAAGCGCTTTTCGGAAGTATAATAAGCGCTTACGCCGTTTCATCGTTCTTGCTTGTATTTTTATACTTGTCAGAGGGAACGGCGTTTAACGGATATTATTATCCCGTTTTCGAGCTATTTCAGCTTTCGAAAATCGGCTCGTTTTCAAGACTTGATATAATCTTTACTGGTTCCGTATTGCTTGCGTTGTTTTTGAAGTGCTCGGTACTGTTTTACTGCGGATTGTACGGAATAACCGGAGGAAAATATGAAAAAAACAGTTTTAACGGTTGTAACTTTAATCGTAATGATTAGCTTTTCGGGCTGCTCGGGTCAGGGTAGGCTTACGGATATGACGATTATTCAGGGCATCGGTATTGATTGTGATAAAAACAATGTAATTGTTACCGTTCAGTATCTTGATATAAATAAAGGAATCGGAACCAACGAAGGCGTAAAAGGGAACATTACCGCTATATCCGAAGGAAAAGGAAATAGTATAAAATCTGCTATCGGTGACGCTGAAAAAACACTTCCCGATAAGATGTTCTACGGTCAGAATAAGCTGCTTGTCCTGACTGACGATTCCGAACAATCGCTAAGAAGCGAGCTGAAGGAATTTATGTCAGATACGAAATATTCAAGACCTGATATTCTCGTTGTAAAAAGCACTACTACTGCGGCTGAAATTATAAGTAATAAACAGCTCGGCTCAAGAGTACC
>JAILGO010000152.1 GCA_024696725.1 Eubacterium sp.
TAAATACTTTAAGGAAGGTATAAATTATGAAAGTTATTATTCCGAAACACAGAGAATTCTTAATCAAGTTTGAGGACGATTATCCTCTTCAGGAGGAAGCCTGGAAGGAACTTAATAAAATCGTTGAAGAATATTCGGTTGACGGCAAGAGCGTAAGAAGTCCCTCTTTTATCGAGGATAACGAGGAAAAGGTTAAGGCTCTTCAGGAAAAGTACGAATTCACCTACGAGATTATAGAGAAGAAATAAAATGGTAAACAGAATCTTTACGGTAGCTACCTCGCACCTTGACACAGTCTGGCGCTGGGAGCTGCCTAAAACTATTGAGGAATTCATTCCCGATACAATAGAAAAGAACTTTGAGCTGCTCGAAAAGTATCCCCGCTACCGTTTTAACTTTGAGGGGGCTTTTCGTTATGAGCTTATAGAGGAATATTACCCCGAGGCTTTTGAACAGATTAAAAAGTATGCCGACGAGGGACGCTGGTGTCCGTCCGGCTCTGCTTATGAGAACGGCGACGTAAATATTCCATCTCCCGAGGCAATTCTTCGTAATTTCCTTTACGGCAACAGATACTTCAAGGAGAAGCTCGGAGTAAAATCAAAGGACGTATTCCTTCCCGACTGCTTCGGCTTCGGATGGGCGCTTCCGTCGATTGCTCGTCAGGCTCATCTTAAGGGCTTCACTACTCAGAAATTAGGCTGGGGCGGAGCGTACGAGCGCCCGTTTTATCTCGGTTTATGGAGAGGCGTAGACGGCGCTTCGATTTATGCAAGCCTCAATCCGCTTTCCTACAGAAAGAAATTCAACGGTACGGTAAGAAGCGATTTGGCGGTTATAGACAAGCTTTCGTACAACGGTCTGAATTACGGTCTTCCTTGGGCTAACGTATTTTACGGTACGGGAGACTGGGGCGGCGCTCCGACCGAGGAAAGCGTTAAATCCGTTCAGGAAAGCATTGATAAGAACGACTCTAACCCCGACACTAAGGTTATTTCCGCTACCTCTTATGAGATTTTTGACGAAATAGACAAGCTCGCTAAAAAGCAGAGAGTTACTCTCCCTGTCTGGAATAACGAGCTTCTTATGCGCTCGCACGGCGCAGGCGCTTACACCTCGAGAACGATGAGCAAAAGACTAAACGCTCAATGCGAGACATTAGCTGATTACTGCGAAAAGGCGTGCGTTGCAGCAAACGCTCTCACCTCCTACAGATACCCGACGGATATTATAGACAGCGCTTGGAAAAAGGTTATTCAGCACCAGTTCCACGACGATATCACGGGTACCTCCACAATGCTTGTATATAATGACAGCTGGAACGACTATTTCGTTTCGCAGTCTCAGTTTATCAATGAATACGAGGGCGCTGTCGGCGCGATAGCAAACGAGCTTGACACCTCCTGGTGTACCGAATGCGCGGTTATTGTTAACAATCCCGTTGCAATAAGAAGGAAGGAAGCCGTTGAGGCGCATATCAAGCTTAACCATAACGCAAAGTTCGTTAAGGTTACGGACAGAAACGGAAAGGAAATCCCCTGTCAGATACAGAAAAAGCAAGGCAAGGAATTTGATATAATCTTTCTCGCAGACGTTCCGAGCGTCGGTTACAGAGTATATGACGTACAGGCGAGCGACAAGCCGTGTTCAAAACTTACGGACATTAAGGTCAGCGAGCACACTATCGAAAACGAAAAATACAGACTTATCTTTAACAAAAACGGCGACATCGCTTCCCTTACAGACAAGAAGCTTAACGAGCAGCTTTTATCCGCTCCGATAAAGCTTGCATTATTGCACGACACGGGCGAGCTTAACTATCCGAGCTGGGAAATGAGAAAAGCCGATATCGACGGAGAGCCTTACGCATACGCGGCAGAGCCGCAATTTGAGATTGTTGAAAACGGACCTGCCCGAGCGGCAATAAAGGTCACACGCCGCGCGGGATGCTCTGAGTTTATTCAGATTGTTTCCCTTTCAGCATACGGAGAATTTATCAGGGTTGAAAACTTCGTCGACTGGCAGGACAGAAGAACTATGCTCAAGGCGCAGTTCCCTCTCAGTTCAGAAAACGAGTACGCGGAATACGACCTCGGACTCGGTACAATTAAGCGAAGCTCGAATAAAGAGAATCTTTATGAGGTTCCCGCTCAGAAATGGGCTGATATTACCGACGAGCACAAGTGCTTCGGTATAAGCATATTCTCCGACAGCAGATACGGATGGGACAAGCCTGACGAAAAGACGCTCAGACTCACCTGTATCCACACTCCGTCGGGAGCGTTTACAAAGGACGCGCGTCAGGATTTACAGGATATCGGAAGAAACCGTTTTGCATTCGGTATTTTCTCCCATAAAGGCGTGCGTAACAGCGCAACGCAGCTTCAGGCGGAAATGTTCTGTAAAAAGCTTGTCGCCTTCACCTCAACCTCAAGACGAGAGGGCAGGCTCGGCGACAGCTTCTCAACGCTTAAGGTCAGCACTAAAAACGCTCTTATCCGCGCCGTTAAGAAGGCTCAGGACGACAGCGACATAATAATAAGAATCAACGAGGCTTCCGGCAAGGAGCAGAAGTCGGTTAAGCTGAAAATGTTTACGGACATAATCAGCGCTACAGAGGTATTCTCCGACGAGGATTTCAGAAGAGAGGCAAAAACCGAAAACGGAGAGCTCGTATTCAACCTTAAGCCCTTTGAGATAAAAAGCTTTAAGCTTACGCTTAACGAAGATAAAAACAAAGCTAAGGAGAGCTATAGGAAGCTTGATATTGAGTACAACACTCAGGGTATAACAAAGGACTTGGAAAAGGTAAACGTTATACTTCAGGGCAGCGGCTGCTCCCTTCCCGACGAGCTATTGAAAGGAAGCTACACAACACACGGTATAACCTTCAGACTTCCGAACGCCGATATGGAGAATAATATTTTGATTCCGCGCGGTCAGGAAATTGAGCTTCCGAAAGGAATAACAAAGCTGTATCTTCTCGCCGCAAGTACTCTCGGCGACAGAGAAATCACGTTATCGGCTGACAATAAAGAGAGAAAACTCAACGTATACGCCATGCGCGAGCCTGTCGGAACATGGGATATGGCAGGTCTTAATCAGACGGCATATATTAAACCCGCAAAAATCGGACTTGAGCTAACGCACACGCATCACCCTGAGGGCAATATCGCTAACGGCAAGGCGTATTTTTTCCTTTATGAAACAGACGTCAGAAACTGCAGAAAGATTACGCTCCCCGATGACAGCAGAATTGCAATTCTCGCTATGACGGGAGTAAAGCGCTTCTCTTCAACCTACATCGCCACTGAGCTTACGGACACTGCAGACGAAGATTACCGCTTCGGCGAAATACCGCCGATAGACAAGCTAATCGACAAGGCTGACTTCGTTACAATACGCGCCGGAAAAATCCAGGACCAGATAAAAGGCGGTAAAGGAAAAGGTCTGAAAAGAGATAATATTATTACAAATATTATACGCTCTTATACAAAAAGCGAATGGTAATATACTATTTGAATAATTCTTAAAAAAATCCCGACACAATATATCGTGTCGGGATGAATTTTTTTATGTTAAGTTTTTAAACTTTACACCTGTTTTCGCAAATTACCAGTGTGGAAAACATTGTGAAAAAAGTGGAAAATAGCCCATTCTACGTGTGGAAAACTAAGTGGAAAGTGTGAAAAATGTAAAGTTAATAGCTTTATGTCCAAATAATGAGCCTTTACATATATTTTTTAATTGTGTTTTACGGGTTAACAATCTGTATAAATAAAAAAATCAGCTCTGCATAATCATACAGAGCTGATTTACTTATGTAATTATCTGTTTCTGAAGAAATCAATAATATCGTCGATAGCGTCCTCGTCGTTATTTGATGCGGGAGCAACTGAGGGAGCTGTCTCGGTAGGAGGCTCAACGCTCTTAGCTGCGTTAGCTGCCTTCATTTCCTTAGGTCCGTCCTCGCCGAAACGTGTAGCGATAACGGTGATAATCATCTCATCCTCAAGCTCCTCATCGAAGTTAGCGCCCCAGATGATTTCACAGTCGGGATGTACGCTTTCCATAACAACGTTGGAAGCAGCGTCAATCTCTTCAAGACCGATATCGGTCGAAGCAGTGATGTTAAGAAGCACGCCGCGCGCACCGTCGATTGACGTCTGAAGAAGCGGAGAAGAAATAGCCTGTGCAGCAGCCTGCTCAGCCTTATCCTTACCCTTAGCTCTGCCTACGCCCATGTGAGCATAGCCTGCGTCCTTCATAATCTCAGTTACGTCGGCAAAGTCGGAGTTTACAAGACCCGTTGCATTAACGAGGTCGGAGATTGACTGTACGCCCTGACGAAGAACGTCGTTAGCGATGTCAAATGCGTTGAGAAGAGTAATCTTTTCCTTAGAAACGAGCTTAAGGTTTTCGTTAGGAATAACCATAATGCTGTCTACATACTGTGCAAGCTCATTGATACCGTCCTGAGCCTGAGCCATTCTGCGTCTTCCCTCAAAGCCGAAGGGAGTGGTAACAACGCCGACAGTAAGGATGCCCATATCCTTAGCCATCTTTGCTACGATAGGAGCAGCGCCTGTACCGGTTCCGCCGCCCATACCTGCGGTAATGAATACCATCTCAGAGCCCTGAAGTACGTCAGCGATTGATTCGCGGCTTTCTTCAGCTGCCTTTGCGCCGATTTCGGGCTTAGCGCCTGCGCCCATACCCTTTGTGGTCTTTTCACCGATAAGTATCTTCTGAGTAGCTGACGACTTGGAAAGCGCCGGCTTATCAGAGTTAATAGCAACGAATTCTACGTCTTTAATATTACATTTAACCATTCTGTTGACAGCATTTCCTCCGCCGCCGCCAACGCCGATTACCTTAATGTTAACAACTCTCTTGTCGTCTGTGTCAATTTCGTATCTTCCCATTTTTTCTACTCCTTATTATTTATAGTCTGGTGTTTTCACCGTACAAATGACATTGTAACAGTTTTGTAACCAAATTGCAATAC
Organism: Eubacterium sp.; assembly: GCA_024696725.1. GTDB lineage: Bacteria > Bacillota > Clostridia > Oscillospirales > Acutalibacteraceae > Eubacterium_R. The sequence goes on from JAILGO010000152.1 coordinate 5,009, forward strand.
TTTTTTACAAAATATTTCTTCATTTTTTCTACAATATTTTTTATATTGCGGAAATACTGTTTAGTCATAATAAACAAAACGGGCGTTTTCTTACGAAAAGCCCGTTTTTCAGTATCAGTTTTCGGAAAAATATACTCTCTTATTATTTGTTATTGTCAGCGTACCCTCTGCCTGAGGATTACTTTTACTAAGCTTGCTCATAGCCGAAAGCGCCATATCGAGCTTATGCTCAAGGTTGTCAATCGTTCCGAGCTTTACTGTTATCCTCGACTCAAATACAACAAAGTTATTATTAATATCATTTGAATATATCGCGGTTACGTTATTAATTTTCATCTCGGAAAGCTTATTAATTATTTCCTTAAGATTATTCTTAACCGTATCGTCCTTGAATTCGGCAGGCAGACCGACAACCGCTCCCTTTAACACCGCATTTTTAATTAGCACGGCTTTCTTTTTCTTTTTTGCATTTATCTCAAGGACTTTAAAATGTCCGTCAAGGTGCGTATAGCTTTTATCGGTATTCTGAATACTGTAAATAACAGGAGTTTCGGTAATACTAACAGTTATTCCCGAAGGAATCTTTCTTTTAATCTCCGCATTATAAATGTAAGGAAGGTTTTCTTCAAGCTTACTCTTTGCTTTTTTTGTATCGCACACAAACAGATTCTGGCCCTCGGATATAGGAAGCACGGCGGTTATATCCTGAGTAGAATATATTTTATTACCCTTAACCGTAATTGTACTTATTTTAAAGAAAACCGTCAGACAAAGTATAATAAGTAATACCGCTGCCGTCAGCGCAAGTCCGATGCTCAGAAGAATCTTTCTTCTTTGCTGAGCTTTTTTACGATTTCTGTTTTCGCCCGCTCTGCGCTCGTTAATATTCTTCGGCTCGCTGCTTCTGTTTCTTCGCGGCTCTCTGACTTCCCTTTTCGACGGCTGTGAATCAGTTTCACGTCTGTAAATCTTAGGAGGCTCAAGACCGAAGGAGCCGAGCGAAGAATTAAGCGTCTGAAGCTCGGGGTCGTCGCGTTTTGTTTTTTCAGTTCTCGGTTTACTGTTCTTTTTCATAATTTATCCTCTTAATATCTGCACCGAGTGAAGATAATATTTCCTCGAGTTTTTCATATCCTCTGTCAATATGTGTTATTCCGTATATTCTGCTTTCGCCCTCTGCGTTAAGAGAAGCGATTACCGCTGCGGCTCCGCCTCTGAGGTCGGTACAGGTAAGCTCTGCGCCGAAGAGTCGTTCTACCCCTTTTATTACCGCCCTTGAATTCTTAACGTAAATATCCGCGCCGAGCTTTCTCAGCTCGTTAACGTAGCCGAAACGGTTTTCAAAGACGGTTTCCGTTATTACGGAGCGTCCTTTAGCGGTACACAGTGCAGAACAGATTAGCGCCTGACAGTCCGTCGGAAAACCGGGATAAGGAGCGGTAACAGTTTTTCTTATATGTTTAAGTCTTTTCGGAGCGGATATCTTTAACCTGTTATTTGAAAGATATATTTTACATCCGCTCG
>JAILGO010000023.1 GCA_024696725.1 Eubacterium sp.
AAAATACCGTAACCCTTGCCGAAAAGGTAAACGTTACCTCGGTTTATCCCGTGGTTGATAAAAACCGCCTGTTCTACGCAAGCGCAAAGAAGCCCGAAAACTATAATATGTACGAGCTTAATATGAACAGCGGCGCTTTGAAAATTATGCTCGGCGTAACCGGAGTCGGAGAGGGTAATACTCTTAAGATTCAGCACGGCGACAGCTACGATTTTATTATCGGTAAAAAAAGCGCCGACGGTAAAAAGATATATTACGGCTCGGGTATGTATACCGGCTCGACGAACGTAATGAGCTTTAAAGACGGAAGCTGGTCTTACTAAAACTATAAAAACGGAGATTTATTTTGGATAAGTATAAAAAGCTGGCAACGAACACCCTGATATTTGCAATAGGCACCTTCTCGTCAAAGGTGCTTTCCTTCCTGCTTATGCCGTTCGTAACCCGTATGCTTAAAACGGGCGATTACGGCTCCGCGGACCTTATTCAGCAGACGGCGAACGTTTTAATTCCTATCGTGTTTTTACAGATTAATTCCGCCGCCCTTCGTTTTGCGCTTGATAAGGACTCCGACAAGGCGGGCGTTTTCTCGGTGGGTATAAGCACTACCGCCAAAGGCTTCGTAGTTTTCCTTTTGTTCGCTTATCCTATGAGCAAAATAACGATAAACGATTTCCGTCTCGGAGATTATATCGTTCTTATCTACGCCTTCGTTCTTGTTTCGGGAACGAGACAGCTCTGCCAGCAGTTCGTAAGAGGCTGCGGTCACGTCAAGACCTTCGCTATCGACGGAATTGTCGCAACGGCTACGACGCTCGTGTTCAACGTTCTTTTCCTCGGTCCGTTCCACATGGGAATCACAGGCTACGTTCTTGCGATTATCGCGTCCGACGCCTGTTCGATAATGTTCTTCTTTATTACTCAGAAGCTCTGGCGCTATATTAAATTCAAAGGCGTAAGCAAGTCGCTGACCCACAGTATGCTTAAGTATTCCGTACCGCTTATGCCTACTATTATTCTGTGGTGGATTATTAACGTATCCGACAGATATATGGTTACCTATTTTATAGGCAGCTCCGAAAACGGTCTTTATACCGCCGCTTCGAAGATACCTAACTTTGTAATTATGTTCTCGTCAATTTTTATCGACGCGTGGCAGCTTTCCGCGGTCGACGAATACAATAACGACGACACGAGGGATTTCTTTACTAACGTTTTCCGCGTTTATTCGGGAGGAATATTTGCGATAGCCTCGGGCTTGATTCTTTTCTGTCAGCTTCTGACGAAAATACTTGTTGCCGACGATTATTTTACTTCGTGGCGCTACGTTCCCGTTCTTATAATCGCAACCTCTATGTCCTGCCTCGTTAATTTCCTCGCGTCCGTTTATATGGCTGAAAAAAAGAGCGTGATGGCTATGGCTACCGCTCTGTCCGGCGCGCTTACAAATATCATACTGAATCTTATTCTCATACCGAGAATGGGAGCCGTCGGTGCAGCTGTCGCTACGGTAATTTCCTTTGTTGTTGTATTTGTAACGAGGGGACTTAACACGAGAAGATATATTAAGATTAATTTTAAAACTCCCGTTATTGTCTCAGAGCTTGTGATTCTCGCGGCGCAGTGCGTAGTAATGATTACGATGAAATCGGGAATAGCTATGTACTGTATAGAGACCGCGCTTGTCGTTCTTATGCTTGTTATCAATATCGGACCTATCAGGGAGCTTGTAAATCTTGTATTAGATAAATTCCTTAAAAGGAATAAAGAAAAGAATTAGTTATTATATGTTGCATACTCGGCGATTTTAGTGTATAATACACAAAAAGCATTTACAATCTTCGGATTTTAAATAGATTATTTGGAGGATTTGTATGAAACCGACACTTTCTACGGCACAAACAAAAAAACTGATATCGGATAAACTTTCCCACTTTTTCGGCGTTACTCCCGAGATTGCTACCAACGAGCAGTTCTATAAGGCTGTTTCCATGATAGTAAGGGATACTCTCTCCGAACGTAACAGCTCCTTCCGTAAGGTTGCTAAAAAGCAGGACTCGAAACAGATATATTATCTCTGTATGGAATTCCTTATGGGAAGGTCGCTTAAAAATAATTTATATAATCTCGGCTTAACAAAGGTTTTCGAGGACGCGCTCAGCTCTATGGACGTTAAGCTCAGCAAGCTCTACGAGCTTGAGCCCGACCCGGGACTCGGAAACGGCGGTCTCGGACGTCTTGCCGCCTGCTACCTTGACGGACTTGCGACTAACGGCTTTCAGTCAATGGGTTACTCTATCCGCTATGAAGCGGGAATTTTCAAGCAGAAGCTTGTAGACGGCTGGCAGACGGAGCTTCCCGATTTCTGGCTTCCCGGCGGCGACGTGTGGCTTGTTCCGCGTGAGGAGCGCGCCTGCGAGGTTAAATTTGAGGGTTATGTTGAGGACGCGTGGGACGGAGCGTACCACCACGTAGTCCATAAGGACGCTAATGTTGTAACCGCGATTCCCTACGATATGTACGTATCGGGTATGGGAAAGGGCGTTTCGCGCCTTCGTCTCTGGGCGTCAAAGAAGCCCGAATTCGATATGAATCTCTTTAACGAGGGCTCATATATTAAGGCGCTTGAGCAGTCGGCTATGGCTGAGGCTATTTCAAAGGTTCTCTATCCCGCCGATAATTCACCCGAGGGTAAATCCTTAAGACTCCGTCAGCAGTATTTCCTCGTTTCCGCGTCTGTTCAGGATATTATCCAGCGTCACCTTACAAAGTACGGAACGCTCGATAATCTTCCCGAAAAGATTGCAATCCATATTAACGATACCCATCCGACTATGGCAATCCCCGAGCTTATGCGTATTATGCTTGACGAGTGCGGCTACGGCTGGGACGAGGCGTGGTCAATAGTAACGAGAACGGTTGCATATACTAACCATACCGTTATGAAGGAAGCGCTCGAATGCTGGAGCGAGGAGCTCTATTCAAGACTTCTTCCCCGTATCTATCAGATTACGAAGGAAATTGATAACCGTTTCAGAGCTTATGTATGGTCTGTAACGGGCGATGCCGATAAGGTTGAAAGAATGGCTATCGTATCGGGAGGCGCCGTAAGAATGGCTAACCTCTGCGTTGCAGGCTCTCACAGCGTAAACGGCGTATCCGCGCTTCACAGCGAAATCCTTAAGGAAACCGTTTTCAGCGACTTCTATTCGCTCACTCCCGAAAAATTCACTAACGTAACTAACGGTATCGCGTTCAGACGCTGGCTCTGTCAGTCGAATCCCGCGCTTACCGAATATATTACCGAGCTTATCGGCGACGGCTTTATTACAAAGTCCGACGAGCTTATCAAGCTCCGTAAGTTCAAGAACACTAAAAAGGTGCTCAGACGTTTCGCGGAAATAAAGCACGAAAACAAGGTCCGCTTCGCGAAGTATATAATGAAGAAGCAGGGCGTGGAGATTGACCCCGACTCAATCTTTGACGTACAGGTTAAGCGCCTTCACGAGTACAAGCGTCAGCAGCTTAACGTTCTCAATATTATTTCCGAGTATCAGATGCTCAAGGCTAATCCGGATATTAATTATTTCCCGAAAACCTATATCTTTGCTTCCAAAGCGGCTCCCGGCTACTATATGGCTAAAAAGATTATTGAGCTCATTGACGCGCTTTCAAAGGTTATTAATAACGACGAGGATATAAAAGGAAAGCTCAAGGTAGTATTCGTTGAGGATTATAACGTTTCCGTCGCGGAAATGCTTATGCCCGCCGCTGATATTTCCGAACAGATTTCTCTTGCGGGTACCGAGGCGTCGGGTACGGGCAATATGAAGCTTATGCTTAACGGCGCGGTAACTATCGGTACGATGGACGGCGCTAACGTTGAGATTTATGAGGCTGTCGGCGAGGATAATATTTATATCTTCGGTATGACTACTCCCGAGGTTAATAACCTTCACGCTATCGGCTATAACCCGATGAATTACTATAATAATAACGAGGTGCTAAGAAACGCTATCGAGTTTATCCGTATGGGCGTAAACGGAAAGCGCTTTGACGAGATAGTATCCTCGCTTATGAATATTGACCCGTATATGGCTCTTGCCGATTTTGCTGATTACCGCGAAACGCAGCAGAGAATTTCTACCGCGTACAGAGACGACAGGGAAGGCTTTGCAAGAATGTCGCTTATGAATATCAGCGGAGCGGGCGTTTTCAGCGCTGACCGTTCAATTATGGACTATGCTAATAATATCTGGCATACAAAGCCTGTTGAATTTAAAAAATAACTATTAAGGGCGGATAGTATCCGCCCGTATCTTTCTTTATACTATGACAGTTTTCGACTCCCGAAAAACCGAATATAAGGATAAAATCCGCGCAGTTAAGACCGACGAGCCCGTGCATTTTCGCATAGTAGTTCCTCGGTCTATGTCCTGTTCCGCCGCCTCTCTCGTAGTGCATAAGGACGGCGAGAGCCCGTGCTTTTACTCTATGTTCTGGGCAGGTATGTGCGGAGACGGACACGAATACTGGGAGCTTCATTTTTCCGCCACAACGAGCGGTCTCTATTTTTACCACTTTGAGCTTGAAACCCCGTGGGGAAAGAGCTTTATCCGTAACGTCGGTCACGGCGTCGGCGATTTTGCGCCCGACGGAAGCGACTTTCAGCAGACTGTATACGATAAGGATTTTAAAACTCCCGACTGGCTCAAGGGCGGAATAATCTATCAGATTTTTCCCGACAGGTTTTATAACAGTAAAACCGAAAAGACGGGAGTAAGAAAGAGCCGCGTAATGCGCGAATGGGGCGGCGAACCCTACTGGAAAGAGGAACAGATGAACGGCGTCTGGAATAACGACTATTTCGGCGGCGACCTTAAGGGCATTGAACAGAAGCTGCCCTATCTTGCGGATTTAAGCGTTAGCTGTATTTATCTTAACCCGATTTTTGAGGCTAACTCGAACCACCGCTACGACACCGCGGATTATGAAAGAATTGACCCGCTTCTCGGTACTGAGGAGGATTTCAAAGCCCTCTGTAAAAAGGCAAAAGAGAAATACGGTATCAGAATAATTCTTGACGGCGTTTTCTCTCATACGGGCTGTGACAGTAAATATTTTAACCTCTATAATAACTATGATACCGTCGGCGCGTATAACAGTAAGGAAAGCCCGTACTATCCGTGGTATAAGTTCAATTCTTATCCCGACGATTATAAATCCTGGTGGGGAATAAAGCTCCTTCCCGAGCTTATCGAGGAAAATGAGAGCTACCGGAAATATATGTTCTCCAAAAACGGAATTCTCCGTAAATGGCTTAAGGCGGGCGCGAGCGGCTGGAGACTTGACGTAGCCGACGAGCTTCCCGATATCTTCCTCGACGGCTTGAGAAAAGCCGTAAAGGCTCAGGATAAGGACGCCGTTATTATCGGCGAGGTCTGGGAGGAGGCTACGACAAAGGTCGCCTACGGAGAGAAGAGAAGATATTTTCTCGGCGACCAGCTTGATTCGGTTATGAACTATCCCTTTGCCGAAGCGATAATAAACTTCGTGCGCTTTAAAAACGCCGACTCCTTCCTCGACAGTATAATGAATATAATTGAAAAATATCCGCCCGAGGTTACGAACGTGCTTATGAACCATATCGGTACCCACGATACCGCGAGAGCTATTACACGTCTTGCGGGCGATAACCCCGAGGGCTACGGAAGACAGTGGCAGTATGAGCATAATAAGCTCAGCGCAGAGGCGTATCACCTCGGCGTATCAATGCTTAAGCGTGCGGCGCTTCTTCAGTTTACGCTTCCGGGCGTTCCGAGCATTTATTACGGCGACGAGATAGGTATGCAGGGAATGAAGGACCCGTTTAACCGCGCGTGTATGGAATGGGATTCGCCGAACTCGGAGCTTCTTAAATGGTATAAACGCCTCGGCGAAATAAGACGCGGCTGCAAAGTGTTTGAAAAGGGAGAGTTTATTCCCGTTTACTTTGCTCAGCAGGCGACGGTATTTAAACGCTCGGATAATAACAGCGAGGTGCTTGTCGCCCTTAATCTCGGCGACGATACGGTAAGAATTCCGCTCGATTCAGAGTGGGAAAGCTGTTATACTCTTCTCGGAAATATCCCCGTAAACGGTACTCTTTATTTAGAACCATACCGCTACTCTCTGTTAACAATAGTAAAATAAAAGCTTCCTCCTCAGGAGGAAGCTTTTTTATGAATAATTTTTGAAAAAGAGAAAATAATTATTGACAAACGATAATTTCTATGCTATAACAGCAGTGTAAATTTTCCTTTGGAGGTAAATTATGTATAACGATAAAACGACGGGTATAACCCATTTTGCCGTAAGGCTCTGTTACGCTCTTTTAGCGGCGGCGGTTATCGCCTTCCCTATATTAATGAGAGCCCGGGAGGGCGACTGGTATTATTTTGTAATGATAGCCGTACACGGTAAGTATCTTATCTATCCCTTTTACGCGGTGGTTCCGCTCGGCTACGTTGCGCTCGTCAGCCTTGACAGGCTTCTCTCTAATATTAAAAAGGATATAGTTTTTGACGAGAGGAACGTTAAGCTTCTGAACGTTTTAACCGTTTGCTGTATTCTCGCCGCGCTTGTCGGCTCCGTATCCTTCGTCGTAATCGCCTGTATCTATAAGTCGATTGAAACGGTTATCCTTCTCGCTATGGGCGAGGGCTTTATGGCGCTCGTCGTTAGGGTAGTAAGGAATATTCTTAAGAAGGCTATCGAGATAAAAGAAGATAACGATTTGGTGGTGTGATTATGATTATAGTTAATTTAGACGTAATGCTCGCCAAAAGAAAAATGAGCTCTCTTGAGCTCGCAAATAAAATAGGAATAACCCAGGCTAATCTCTCTATACTTAAAACGGGTAAAGCGCGCGCTATCCGCTTTTCAACGCTTGACGCAATCTGCAAGGTGCTTGACTGCCAGCCTGCCGATATCCTTGAGTTTAAAAACGAAGAACAGGAGATATAATATGGATAATCAGAATAACGTTCAGCAGCCGCAGGCGGTATATCAGCCGTTTACGCCTCAGTACGTACCTATAATAAAAAAAGAATATTCGCCGCTTGAAAAAAAGGACAGCCGCTTTATGCTGTTGTTTCTTCTCTGCGCGGTTATCTTTTCCGACTTTGCTCTTTTCAAGGGCTTTCACCTCGGCTTTACGCTTTCTTACGCATTGATTTTCGGCGTATCGACGGCGTACCTTTGGGATAAGAACAGCCGCCCGGGCGCGTTCGCTCTTCTTTGCGGGCTTATCTCGCTTGCCGGCTCTGTAACGCTCTCGCTTTTCAGCCATCTGTTTGTTAACGTTATAATGCTCGTTCTTATAGCGGGACTGTTTACGATATACTGTATAGGCATAAGTAACAGCTTTAATAATAAGCAGGGTAATTTTAAGCTTCTGTTTGACCTTTTCTCCGCAGCGCTGATTAATCCCCTTGAAAATCTTTCGGACCTGTTCGGCTCGGTAAAAGCGGGAGCTAAAAAGGATAATAAAAATCTCTCCGCGCTGATAGGAATACTTATCTCGCTGCCCGTGCTTTTTGTTATCGTTCCGCTTCTTGTAAGCAGCGACGCCGCGTTTGAGGGACTTGTTAAAAGTATAATTAAAAATATCGGCGTTTATATCGCGGAGCTCGCCGTCGCTCTTATTGTAACACCGCTTGTCTGCTCGTATATGTACGGTAAGCGCAAGAAGCTTAACGTAAAAAGCGGTACGGGAAAGAAAAGCGTAAAAAGACTGTTTCCCGTTTCGGGCGCAGTTTCCTTCCTCTGCGTAATCTCTCTTGTTTACGTCGTTTATCTGTTCTCGCAGCTTGCGTACTTTTTCAGCGCCTTTAAGGGAATTCTCCCCGAGGGCTATACCCATAACGCAAGCGTTTTCGCAAGGCGTGGCTTCTTCGAGATGTTCGCCGTCGTTGCGATAAATATCGTTATTATTTCCGTCATAAGCGCCTTCACTTTAAGAAAAAACGGAAAGGCTTCCGCGGGAGTAAAGGGAATTTCGCTATTTATCTCGCTTTTCTCACTCCTGATGCTTGCGATTGCGATGCAGAAAATGCGTCTTAATATCGCTACCTACGGCTATTCGCGTAACCGCCTTCTGGTCTGCGCCTTTATGCTTATGATGCTTGTCGTAATCGCGTTTTTCATTATCCATATATTCGCTCCGAAGGTGCCGTATATGCAGACGATTATTATCGTGTGCAGCGTAATTTACGTCGCGCTATCCTTTGCGGATATTAACGCCGTGACCGCGAGCTATAACGTTAACGCGTATAACGAAGGAAAGCTTAAAAGCGTAAACGTCGAATACCTTGCGGACCTCGGCGACAGTACCGTACCCGAGCTGATTAAGCTCACGGAAAGTGACAGTAAAAAGACTGCCGCGAGAGCGGAAATTGCGCTAATCAAATACTCGGCTGAAACGGCTCGGCTTAAAGACGGCGCTTTTATTCCGAAACACGGCGACTTCCGTTATTACGTTAAGGTGAGGTCCGACGCCTCAAAAGCTCTTAGCGAATACTACGCCTCGCTCTCTCCCGAAAAGAAAAAGGACTTTGACGAAAAACGCGATAAGTTTAAGAATAACAGCTTTGAATACGACGAGGAGGAAAAGCGTTATTTTGACTGGGAGCATGACGCCTCGTTTAAATATAATCCGAAAACGGAAAGCTTTGAATACTCCAAGGAAGAATAAATAAACTCTTAAACCGTTGCCAAGCGCAGCGGTTTTTGATATAATCGGGCTATGGACAAAGAATTGATTTTACGCCTTGAAAGGCTTTCAAAGCTGAAGCTCAGCGACGTGGAGAGGGAGAAGGTGTTCGCCGAAACGGGCGAGGTAATTGAATATTTCAATATTCTGAGCGAGCTTGACACCAACGGTGTCGGGCCGCTTTCTCACGCCTCGGGACTCGTTAACGTTACAAGGGAGGACGAGCCTGCGCCGTCTTTTTCTCAGGAGGAAATTACCGCTAACGCAAAATGCGAAAACGGCTTTTTCGTTTCTCCGATATCTGTTGAAAACGGAGGTAAAAAGGATGACTGATTTTTCCGTTTTTTCAGCTTTGAAGCTTGGGGAAATGATAAGAAACGGCGAGGCGACCTCTCCCGAAATCACCGAATATTTTTTAAATAAAGAGGATAACCTCAACGCCTTTATTACTAAAAACGAAAACGCTGTTTCAGAGGCGAAGGCCGTTCAGAAGCGTATTGAAAGCGGAGAGCTTACCTCGCCGCTCGCGGGCGTTCCCGTCGCGGTTAAGGATAATATCTGTACGCGGGGAATAAAAACGACCTGCGCTTCGAAAATGCTTGAGAATTTTATTCCGCCTTATGACGCGACTGCGGTTGAAAGGCTTAAGAAAGCGGGACTGATTATTCTCGGTAAAACAAATATGGACGAGTTCGCTATGGGCTCAACGGGTGAAAGCTCGTATTACGGCGCAGTTTTAAATCCGCTTGACAATAAAAAGGTTTCGGGCGGCTCGTCGGGAGGCTCAGCCTCAGCCGTAGCGGGCGGACTTGCGCCTCTCGCGCTCGGAAGCGATACGGGCGGCTCGGTGCGTCTGCCTGCCGCGTACTGCGGTATATACGGCTTAAAGCCGACCTACGGCGCGGTTTCGAGGAGAGGACTTATAGCCTACGCCTCGTCGCTTGATACTGTCGGCGTAATGGCTGAATGTCCTTCCGATGCCGCGGAGCTGTTTAACGTAATCAGCGGAAGAGACGAAAAGGACGGAACCTCCGTCGATTCCGAAAAGGTTGATATGAATAAGCGCTTCAGCTTTAAGAGCTTAAGAATTGCGGCGCTTGAGGGCGCGGACGCTTCGGTGTTTAATGCGCTCGGTGCGGATATTGAAACCGTGCGGCTTTCGCTCATTGATTACGCTGCTCCTGCCTATTATATTATCGCCTGCGCCGAAGCGTCGTCTAACCTTGCGCGCTATGACGGAATCCGCTTCGGTTACAGAAGCGAAAGCGCCGAAACTCTTGATGAATTATATGTAAAATCACGAAGCGAGGCGTTCGGCCCTGAGGTTAAAAAACGCATAATGCTCGGAAACTTCGTGCTTTCGTCGGGTTACTTTGAGGAGTATTATCTGAAGGCGCTTAAGGTTAGGAATATGCTTTTGAGCGAAGTTGACGCGTTGCTTGAAAAATACGCTTTTATTCTTGCGCCCGTTTCCGTTGGCGGCGCTCCGTTTCTCGGGGAGAGCCTCGCCGACCCGCTTAAGATGTATAAAAGCGATATGTATAACGTTATAGCTAATCTTACGGGACTGCCCGCCGTGTCGTTTCCGTGCGGCGTTCAGCTTATAGGAAAAGCGCTGTCCGAGGAGGAGCTTCTCCGCGCAGCGCTTGAGGTGAATAATAATGGAATTTGAAACAGTATGCGGACTCGAGGTACATACCGAGCTGCTTACGAAAACTAAAGTATTCTGTTCGTGCGAAGCTGCCTTCGGCGGCGAGCCGAATACCCGCTGCTGCGAGGTCTGCTGCGGTATGCCGGGCGCGCTTCCGACGGTTAACGCAAGGGTAGTGGAGCTTGCCGTAAGGTGCGGGCTTGCGCTTAACTGCGAGATAACGCGGTATAATAAATTTGACCGGAAAAATTATTTTTACCCCGATTTACCTAAAGCGTATCAGATTTCACAGCTTTATCTTCCGATTTGCAAAAACGGCTTCGTCGAGATAAACGACAGCGTAAACGGCAAAAAAAAGAAAATCCGAATACACGAAATTCATATAGAGGAGGACGCGGGAAAGCTTATCCATCAAAACGGGAAAAGCCTCGTGAACTATAACCGAGCAGGAGTTCCTCTTCTTGAAATAGTCAGCGAGCCCGACCTTTCAAACGGTACCGAGGCAGCCGAGTATACAAAAAAGCTGCGCGAAATACTGCTTCTCTGCGGGATTTCCGACTGTAAAATGCAGGAGGGCTCGCTACGCGCCGACGTTAACGTCTCCGTAAGAGAAAAAGGCAGCGCGGCGCTCGGTAAAAGAACGGAAATGAAAAATCTCAGCTCCTTTGCCGCAATAAAAGCCGCGGTGGATAACGAAGCAAAGCGCCAGCTTTCCGTTATAGGAAACGGCGGAAGCGTTATACAGGAGACTCGGCGTTTCGACGAAAAAACGCAAGCCTCTCTTCCTATGCGAAGCAAGGAGGAGGCTATGGATTATAAGTATTTTCCCGAGCCCGACATACCGCCTCTTGTAATCAGCGGGGAATTTATCGGCAGCGTTAAAGCTTCAATGCCCGAGCTCCCCGACGAAAAACGCGCAAGGTATGTAAGTCTCGGTCTGACGCCTTACGACGCGGAGCTTATATGCTCGGATTTAAAGCTTATAGCTCTGTTTGAAAAAACGCTTGAAATAACCGATGCGCCTAAGGAAACGGCTAACTGGCTTCTCGGCGAGGTTACCGTGCTTCTTAAATGCGGCGAGGTAGAGGCTGAGAAGCTCGGTGAAATAATAAACCTTCTTCTTGACGGAAAAATCACGAGGGACTCGGCTAAAAGGACTCTTGAAGCCTGCGTAAAGGAAGGCGCTGAGCCGCTCGCGTTTATAAAAGAGAACGCCCTTGAAATCGTTAACGACCTGTCGCTCGTCGGCGATATCGCCGAAAGGATTATCTCTGAAAATCCGAAGGCGGTATCCGAGTATAAAGAGGGTAAGGAGAAGGCGCTGAACTTCCTTGTAGGTCAGTGTATGCGCGAGCTTAGGGGAAAGGCGACCGCCGACAGCGTAAGAAAGGCAATACTTGAAATAATTTAAGGAGACGGATATCCCGCCTCCTTTTTTTACGGCTTGCATTCTCCGCAGGGAACATATCCCTCGGTGATTAGCTTATCTCTGCTTTTATCGGTTTCAAGCCTGTTCTTATCGCTCATATTTTTAACGCCGTCACAGCCCGGTCTGTGGAACTTGCCCGAGCTTTTATTAATTATGTATTTTGTGTCGGCTTTTTCCGTGACCTTTGCCTTTTCCTTTTTTAATTCCTTCGCTTCGCCGGTCTGATAGTCTATTTCAAAATTCGGCTGAACGTTGTAGCAGTAGACGTTAAAGCATATTCCTTTTCCGCCGTCCTCGACCGAATATCCCTCAAGCTGTACTCCGCGCGCGACGAGCTCGCTTCCCTTAAAAATGGGCGTCGCTCTGTATAAAACGTGGTTTCCCGTCTGATTGATATAATCCGCCGTCTTTATCTCAAAGGGGAGCATTCCCTCGGTGTTGAGATAGCGAGTTCCCGTTATAAGATTATTAGCGTTCGCGTCCTCGTCGGTAAGCATATAAGCTATAAGGTGACAGCGGTTATAAAGGCTTCCCCCGTCAATATAGTCATAGTGGTAGCTGTGCCAGCCCGTCGGCTTTATTTCGGATATATTCCCGCGCTCGTCGTCTGGCATAAGTTCGGGACCGATGCACGCCTGACACGACCGGCACCGTCCGAGTCTGTCGGGCTCGGAATAATTCTCGTACGCCTTAACCGTAATCTCCTCTTTTTTGAAATCGGGGATATTTCCGTTTACTTCAACGAACGCGCTGCCGGAGTATTCGGGGATGCTGTCGGTCTGAAGCGGTTCGCCCTTCGGTAAGGTCAGCTTGCAGGCGCAAAGCGTAAAAACTATTAATATTAAGGATACTGAAATATTTATATATCTTTTCATTTTGCACCTCGCTTAATTATTAATTATATAATACCATATAATATCGGTTATATCAATTTTAACTTTCTGTTTTCTATATCGAATACAAGTACCGCGCACCCCGTTATCATAACGAGGCTGAGCGTAAGTCCGCCGCTTGGAAACTCGTGACGGCGCGTATATAATCCGCCGAACACCTCAAGGCTCTGAGGAAAAACAGTAAGATAAAGCTTCATAAGGATATAGGACAGCGACGCGTTAAGAAGCCTGAAAAAGAGGAATTCACGGTATCTGATTTCCATTTTTCTTAAAATACCGTAAAGCTGAAGGTGAATACAAAGTCCGCCGAAGCTGAGAAAAAACGCGCATTCGGGCAGGGGAAGCGGAACCTCCCTTAAACAGACTCCCGAGGTTATTTCAAGAAGCGGGTAAATACTGACGGGCGGCTTTATAATGCTTATAAGCGCCGAAAAAAGTATAATGTGCGCGCTCATTACCGCGAGCGCCTTTACCGACGACTCGGCGGCTTCGCAAAGCGCGTCCGAAAACGGAAGCCTTAAGCAGTCTGCGGAGCCCTCGGGCTTCGGTTTTTTAATTGAGGATATAAGCATAACCGTAACCGCCGAAACGGTAATAACCGAAAGAAGAGCTCCGCCTGTTTTTGTACTGCCGTATGTGACGGTGCCCACGGCGGTAAACGTAAAAGCAAATCCGGGAGAAAAAGCGATGCGCATTATTCGCGAAGCCTGCTCTTTGTTTATGCGTCCCTCTTTAATGAGTCCGAGCGTTAAAACCGCTCCCGTCGGATACCCTCCCGCAAGGCCGAAAATAACCGCGGGCGCGGCGCTTTCCGGAATATTGAACAGCTTTGTAAAAAGCCTGCCGAATAACGCCTCAGCCGCAAGAGACGCGCGCGATTTTATAATCAGAGAACAGATAATAAGTATCGGAAGAAGAGAGGGGATGATTATTTTCTCACACATTTCAAGTCCCGAAAGAGCGCCGCTTTTCGCCTCTGAAGAAAAAATACAGAACGTACCCGTGAGAGCGAAAAGTAAAAACAGAAGTATCGAATCGCTGAGCCTTTTCATAGTATCACCGATAAAATATATGCAAAAAAACAGACGGTTAGAAAAACCGTCTGTTTAATATCTTTATGAAAGAAGCTCGTTTGCGTTATTAATCAATCTGTTGAGCGCGCCCTCTCCGCACTTCTTAATTATCGCTTTTGCGCCGTCCTCGTATTCGGGCGCACGGGAATCAAGATTGTGACAGTCCGAGCCGATAAGATAAATTTTCCTTTCGTTAAGCAGCTTAAGAAGCTTTTTTCTTATGTGCCTCGGAGAGTCGGCGAACGAGCTGATATTAGCCTGCGTAAGACAGCCCATTTCAATATAGTCGCCGAGAGTGTACTTATCCGTCATCAGCGCTCTGTAACGCTCAATGTGTGCGAGAATCGGTTTTACCCCGTAATCACAGTAAAGGTTTACAAGTCTGTTGTAAACGTCCTGACCGAAATCCGAGGAGAAATTGTGCTCAATAAGAATATAACCCGAATTGCCTATACAAAGCTCTTTAATATCCGAATTGTTAAAAATGTAATCGCTTATATAGACCTCTGCCGCGGGTATAAGCTCGGGACTGTCGGGAGGAAGCGCGTTGACAAGCTCGGAAAACGCCTTTTCTCTTTTTCTTAAAAAGTCGTCGAGAGAAATATTGTCCGAGTAGTAATGAGGAGTAAGAACGATTTTTTTCGCGCCCTGCTCCTTAAGTCTTTCTATCATTTTAAGGCTCGTTTCTACGTTGCGCGCGCCGTCGTCGATACCGGGGAGAATATGGCTGTGCATTTCAATTAAATTTTCAATCAGCATATCCTCACCCCCGATTTAATTAATTCTGAGCCTATCTCTTGGGCGGCTCAAGCTCCTCGCTGTCTCCGCGGTGAGAACGTCCGCCGTGACCGCCGTAGCCGTAACCGCCGTAGCCGCCGTAACCGTAACCGCCGTAGCCGTAGCCTCCGTAGCCGTAGCCTCCGTAACCGTAACCTCCGTAGCCGTAGCCTCCGTAGCCGTAGCCTCCGTAGCCGTAGCCGCTACGGTACTTGCTGTATTTACCGTAATTGTATTTACCGCCCGACCTCGTTTCAACAAAGTTAACGACGAAGCCGAGAATCTTGGCGTCTATGAATTCAAGCGCCGCGATAGCCTTTTCAACCTCGGGATGCGTACTCTGATTATATCGGATAATAAGAACGACGCCGTCGCTCTCTCTGATTATCGGGAGCGCGTCTGATACGATGTTAATAGGCGGAGTATCAATAATAATATAGTCGAAATCCTTGCCGACCTCGTTAAGAAATACCGCCATCGGCTCGCTTCCGAGAATTTCCGCAGGGTTAGGCGGAATCGAACCCGAGCATATAATCGAAAGGTTTTCGTATTCGGTAGCGTGAACTATACTGAAAAGGTCTACTCTGTTGTCAGCCGCAGCCGAAACAGTGGAGCCGAGATAATCGGTAAGACCGGGATTGTTGGAAATCGAAAAATACTGGTGAATCTTCGGCTTTCTTAAGTCGCCGTCGATAAGAAGCACCTTCTGACCTGCTTCCGCAAAGGAAATAGCGAGGTTGATAGTCGTCGTGGTTTTACCCTCGCCCGCGACGGAGGAGGTGAAAACGATTTTTTTACAGCCCTTTTTCATAATTGAAAAGGTGATGTTTGCACGGATGCTCTTATAAGCTTCCTCAACCTTGAATTTAAGCGACGGGGTGAGCTCAAGGTCTTTGATTAAGGTTCTCGACGTATTAATTGCCGTGCTTTTCTTACTCTTTTTTGACATAACCTTCAACTCCCTTCACTGATGTTGCCGTAATTCCTCTGCCCTCAAAGTTGGGAACGGAGCCGAGTACGGGAATATTGTATTTTTCGGTAAGCTCGTCGCTTGATTTTATTCTTACGTCAAGGAGGGTTCTGAGTACGACGTACGCTGCCGAAACGGCGATAGCGATAAGCGTGCTGAAAAGCATCTTTTTGGCATAGCCGAGACTTCCCGCGCTTGTCGCCTTCATCGCTCTGTCCTCTACCGAGGCTCTTACGAGTCCCTGGTTCTTTTCTTTCATAATCTTAGGAACCGTGGTCTCGAGCTGTTTTGCTATTTCATAGGAAAGCTCGGGATTCTCCGTCGTAACGCTAATCTGGAAAATAGCGGTATCGTTAAGAATCTGAATGTCAAGCGCTCCGTTGAGCATACTTACCGGATGGTTTGCGTTATACGACTCGTTAAGGTCGGTGATTACCCTCTGGTTAAACTCGTTCGTCTGCATTATCGTAATATAGGTAGGCAGCATACTCCTTGCGTAGTTCATTTTGCTTGTGTTGCTTGAACGCTGATAGTCTATGCTTGCGTTCTGCTCGACGTCGTCGTTGCCGTCTGTAGCGTAAGCAAGGAACTTAACGTTAGAAGTATAAGTAAGGGTCGTGTAGTTATCCGTATAGAAGTATCCGACCAGCGCTCCGATAACAGCGAAAATAACGATTAGCTTCCATTTCCGTAAAAGGGCGAACAGTATCTTTTGAACATTAGCGTCAATATTCATATTATTACTTCCTTAAGTGTATTAAAATTCGTCAAAGTATATATTACTTTATATAGCTTTCTTTGTCAATAAATAAATTAATAAGAAATTTTAATAAAAGGTTAATTTTATTTACTCTTGCAAAAAATGGTAATATTTGATATCATTATTCTGTAATTTTTATTAAGGAGGGATATTATGTATCCTATGCTTATTTTTGTTACCGCCGCACTCGGTGACAAAATCGACTCGCTGTTCTACGGCTTTGACATCGCGATATATAAAATTTTCGGTGCAGTCCAGAACGGCGTTTTAACTCAGGTAGCTAAAATATTTACCGCATTCGGCGACGAAAACTTCGTTATTCCGCTTGCGGTTCTCGGCGTAGTTCTCTGTTTCTTCAAGAAAACGAGAAAATACGGCTTCGCGCTTATATTTGCGATAGCGATAGGAACGCTCGTTACGAACGTAATCGTTAAGCCTATGGCGCTTCGTATAAGACCTTATAACACTCTTCAGAACGCGCCGATATGGGGCGAATACAAAAAGTGGTATCAGGCGGCGGGAGCTCTCTCCGAGAGCGATTATTCATTCCCGTCGGGCCATACAACCGCTGCGTTTGAGATAGCTATAGCTATGGCGCTCTGCTTCAGAAGCGAGGGCAAAAAGGCGCTTTCCTGGGTGTTCCCGGTTATTGCGGTGTTGGTAATGTGCTCGAGAGTTTATCTTATGGTTCACTATCCTTCCGACGTTATCGGCGGCTTTATCGTAGGAACCTGCGCCGGCGCTATTGCCTTCTTCCTTTCAAAAGCTGTCTGCAAGCTGTTCGAAAAGCCCGCGCTCGATAAAATCGACCTTGAAAGAATCAGTAAAAAGGGCTTTAATCCGAAGGTCGTTACCGCCGTTATCTGCGTTGCAGTTATAGGTATGTTCTGTAATTCATATATTCCCGCGCTCAGCGAGGGCGGCGACGCTAAAAGATGTGAATACGTAGGCGAATACGAATGTAATAACGAGGCGAGAGTCGACGACGATAAGTATTATCCGCTCGATACCGATAAGGACGGAACCGAGGAATACTACTGTAAAATCCATTGGAAGCAGCTGAATCCCGAGGCGGCGGACTAAAAAATAAAAGCGACTGATTTCAGTCGCTTTTTTGTTATCTTAAACTACCATACCGTCCTCTATCCATCGCATAATGGAAGGATATTCGAGCTTGTATTCGTCGAGCTTGTCTGCGTTGCACTCAACGAACGCCTGGAACTCGTCGACGTCCTCGAACGCGTAGGTGAAATCCTGCTCGAAATCATAAGTCGCCGTAAAAATACAGTCGAATAAATCGTCAGCCGAAAACAGCTCAAGCATCTTGTCGGCGGTTTTTTCGGTAACGTAATCGAGAGCGTTTTTAACCGCGATATCGCTGTCGTCGGCGTTAGACTCAATACCGTAAGTCTCACAGCAGAATTCTCCGACCTCGTTTACGCTGTAGCCTAAGGTGTCAAGCTCTCTTATTATATCGTCAAAATCCGTTTCGTTAATCTCGTCGTAAAGCCTGTATGCGAATTCGTTTACTATATTCTGAACGGCGAAAGCCTTGAAAACGCAGTCAATTTCGTGTCCTTCCTCGTCCGTTATAACGTAGCCGCCTTCCTCGAACGCGGTCCAGACAAGCTCATAAAAATAAGTCGCTTTTTCATTGTCCTCAAATATTTTTTCGTGAATGAAATCATATATATCCATCCCGTGTCTCCTTTAAAATGATTATCATTTCAGCCTTATTGTATACTATATTCCCGTGTATTTCAATATTGCACTTGTATTTTTTTTGATTTATAATGAAGTTGAGGTGATTTCTGTGAGTTATGTTATTAAATCCGATAAAGCGAGCGCCGTAGTTTTAACCGAAGGCGCAATGCTTCACTCGCTTAAAAAGGACGGTATCGAATATCTCTGGCAGGGCGACCCCGCATTCTGGGCGGGACAGGCTCCCGTATGCTTCCCGATAGTAGGCGTGCTTCCCGGCGGAGAGGCTTACGCCTTCGGTAAAAAATGCGCTATGAAGCGTCACGGAATCGCAAGAATAACGCCGTTTGAGCTCTTTGAAAAAGACGACAGCTCCGTAACGTTTATTCAGAAAAGCAGCGAAGAAACGAAAAAAGCCTTCCCGTTTGATTACGAGCTTAAAATAAGATATGAGATTGACGGCTGTTCGGTTACTAACGAGTATACCGTTAAAAATACGGGTAACGAAAGGCTTCCGTTCGTTATCGGCGGTCATCCCGCGTTTAACTGTCCGCTGTCGGAGGGGGAGCGCTTTGAGGACTATAAGGTTATATTTAATAAAAAATTAACAAAAAAGGTGTTGCGTCCCGACCATATTACGGGACTTATAGACGTAAAAAAGCGCTTTGACGCGCTTGATAACAGCGATACTCTTTTGCTCTCTCATTCTCTGTTTGAAGAAAACGACGCGATGGTTTTTGATAATATCGAAGCAAAGTACGCGCTCCTTATCGGAAAAAAGGGAAGGGGAATAAGAGTAGATTACGAAGATATGAATAATCTCCTTATCTGGTCAGCCTGCGGAGAGCCCGACTTCGTTGCGCTTGAGCCCTGGAGCGGTATTTCCCATTGCTCGGACGAGGACGAAAAAATAGAGAATAAGCGCGGAATGACGGTGCTTATGCCTAATGAATCGAAAACTTTTAAATTTATTATTACAATGATTTAATAATCTGTTAAAGAATATCGCTTATACTTTGCGAACAATATACTAAAAGGAAGTAATTCTATGAAAAATCATAAGTCTGTAATTGCAATAATCCTCGCGGCTGTAATCGCGGTTTCTTTTTCCGCGTGTAAGGGTAATAAGCCCTCTGCCGACGGCGCCGAAACCGCCGTGTACGTTACCGACGAAAACGGCGAAACCGTGACCGATAAGGACGGAAAGGCTGTGACCGAGGCAGCTTCGGAGGCTTCTTCCGAGGTTAACCTTTCTGAAAAGGAAAGCGCCGTTAAGGAAAGCAAAAAGGAAGAGCAGAATAAGAAAAAGAATAATAAAGACGATAAAAGCACTACCGAAAAAACGACCGCGCAGCCTGTAACCAAGCCGAAAAATCCGAACTCCGTTCAGAAGCTCAGGGTTAAGGATATTACCGAGGACGGTCTTACTCTTAAGTGGAAGGGCGTTACCTGCGACTACTATGAGCTTGAATATAAGCATAAAGAGGACGAGCGCTGGGAAAGCATCGACGATAAATATAAGGGAACGAGCCTTAAAATCGAAGGTCTTGAATCCCTTACCGAATACTCGTTCAGAATCCGCGCAATTATTGAAAATAAGGGCGTTCCGAGCGAAAGCGCGTGGACCTATGCCGACGCGAAAACCAAGGAAAAAATCATTACCCGAAAGATTAAATTCGAGGTGCTTCTTCCTGCGAGAGGAAGCGAAAAGGATAAGCTTGTAATCAAGGTTTATCAGGACGGCAAGGAGGTCGAAAAGCTTGAGGGCGAGGTCGTGCTTGACGGCTCGGCGGTTGCGCTTGAAACCGAAAAGGAATATAAGGGTATAGTAAGGTATAAAGCGGTTATTAAAAAGCTCAACGCCTCAAGAAGCGGCGAAACGGATAAGGATGTATGTGAAATAGATATTTCCGAGGTCGGAATAAATACCATCATTGATGAAGATAATTAACAATATGAGAGCGCCGCACGGCGCTCTTTATATTACTATTAAATAAAAAATAATTTTTATATTGAAAATCATATTTCAAGGTGCTATAATATACGCTGGTTAGTTGCAGAATGATGAATTCCGCGCTATTCACAACTTGTAATTTATTTAAGGGAGGAATTTCCGATGGCAAGAAAAAAGAAAACCATGGATGGTAACAGCGCTGCCGCTCACGTAAGCTATGCGTTTACCGAAGTTGCCGCTATCTATCCTATCACACCGTCGTCGCCGATGGCTGAGGAAACCGACGCTATGGCAGCAAAGGGTGTGAAAAACCTTTTCAATCAGACCGTTAAGGTTGCCGAGCTTGAATCAGAGGCAGGCGCAGCAGGTGCTGTACACGGCTCGCTTTCAGCAGGTGCTTTAACAACTACTTACACGGCTTCACAGGGTCTTTTACTTATGATACCCAATATGTATAAGATTGCCGGTGAGCTTATCCCGAGCGTAATTCACGTTTCGGCACGCTGTGTATCGACTCACGCACTTAACATTTTCGGCGACCATTCCGACGTTATGGCTTGCCGCCAGACAGGTTACGCTATGCTCTGCTCAGCTAACGTACAGGAGGTTATGGACCTCGGTGCAGTAGCTCACCTTGCAACTCTTAAGAGCCGCGTTCCGTTCCTTCATTTCTTCGACGGCTTCCGTACCTCTCACGAGGTTCAGAAGATTGAAACCTGGGATTATGAAGAGCTCCGCGACCTTATTGATATGCAGGATGTAGCTGATTTCCGTGCAAGAGCTCTTAATCCGGAGCGTCCCGTGCTTCGCGGTTCTGCCGAAAATTCAGATATATTCTTCCAGCACAGAGAGGCTTGTAACAAGTATTATAACGACGCAGTTGCAGCTACTCAGATGTATCTTGACAAAGTTAACGAAAAAATCGGAACAAACTATCAGCTCTTTAACTACTACGGCGCAGAGGACGCTGAGAGAGTAATCGTTGCTATGGGCTCCGTTTGCGATACGATTAAGGAAACAGTTGACTTCCTTAACGCACGCGGCGAAAAGGTAGGTATGGTTTGCGTTCATCTTTACAGACCGTTCTCAGCAGCTCATCTTGTTGACGCTATGCCCTCAACCGTTAAGAGCATTTCCGTTATCGACAGAACAAAAGAGCCCGGTTCACTCGGCGAGCCTCTTTATCTCGACGTTGTTGCCGCTCTCCGCGGAACTAAGTTTGATTCCGTTCCCGTATACGGCGGACGTTACGGTCTCGGTTCTAAGGATACTCTTCCTGCTCACGTTATCGCAGTTTATAAGAATATGGCTGCGGCTGAGCCGAAGAAGCAGTTCGTTCTTTCAATCGAAGACGACGTAACAGGTCTTTCGCTCCCCGTTACCGAAACTCCCGATACAACTCCTGCAGGAACAACCTCCTGTAAGTTCTGGGGTCTCGGCTCCGACGGTACGGTAGGCGCTAACAAGGACAGCATTAAGATTATCGGCGACCATACCGATATGTATGCTCAGGGTTACTTCTTCTATGACAGTAAGAAGTCCGGCGGTATCACCGTATCCCACCTTCGTTTCGGCTCCTCACCGATTACCTCGACATATCTTATCAATAAGGCTAACTTCGTAGCCTGCCATAATCCCTCTTATGTAGATAAGTACGATATGGTTCAGGATTTACTTCCGGGCGGAACCTTCCTTCTTAACTGTATCTGGACTCCCGAAGAGCTTGATGCTAACCTCCCTGCATCAATGAAGCGCTACATCGCCGAAAACGATATTAACTTCTATATCATTAACGGTATTAAGATTGCTGAGGAAGTCGGACTTCCCGGCCGTGCTTCAACTATTCTTCAGTCCGCTTTCTTCACAATCAGCGGTATCCTTCCCGTAGAGGAAGCTATCGGCTATATGAAGGAAAAGGTAATCGCTAAGTTCTCCAAGAAGGGACAGGCTATCGTTGATTCTAACTGTAACGGTATCGACAGAGGCTCTAAGGAAGTTATTAAGGTTGACGTACCCGCTTCGTGGAAGGACGCTGTTGACGCACCGAGAGAAATCAAGGTTGACACCGACAGACCTGAAATGAAAGCATTCGTTAAGGATATTCTTGACCCGGTCGGAAGACTTCACGGCGACGACCTTCCCGTATCTGCATTCCTTAACAGCCCGGACGGCGTATTCCCGCAGGGTTCTGCTGCCTTCGAAAAGAGAGGTATCGCAGTTAACGTTCCCGAGTGGGAGCCCGACAAGTGCGCTCAGTGTAACCGCTGCGCAATGGTTTGTCCTCACGCTGTAATCCGTCCTGTAGCATTAACAGCCGACGAGCTTGCGGCAGCTCCTGCTAATACAAAGACTGCTGACCTTAAGGTACCGAAGGATTCCGGTCTTAAGTACGCTCTTATCGTTTCGACTCTCGACTGTACGGGCTGCGCTTCCTGCGCTAACGTATGTCCTACAAAGTCGCTTACAATGAAGCCCATCGCTTCTCAGCTTGATTCTCAGCCCGTATTTGACGCTCTTGTAGATACAGAGATTAAGCCGAATGTTGCTACTAACAGCTTAATCGGCGTTCAGTACAAGAAGCCTTATCTCGAGTTCTCAGGCGCTTGCGCAGGCTGCGGCGAAACTCCTTACGCTAAGCTTGCTACACAGCTTTACGGCGACAAGATGTATATCGCTAACGCAACAGGCTGTTCGTCAATCTGGGGCGGCTCGGCTCCCTCTACTCCTTATACGGTAGATAAGAACGGTCACGGTCCTGCATGGTCTAACTCACTCTTCGAGGATAACGCTGAGTTCGGTTACGGTATGTATCTTGCTCAGAAGCAGATTCGTGAAAGACTTGCTCAGGACGCAGAGGTTCTTTCAAAGGCAGGTATCGCAGAGGCTGACGCTTGGCTTGCTTCTTACGAAGACGCTTCCAAGAACGAGGCTGACGCTATCGCTCTTACCGCTGCTATCAAGGCTGCTTCTCTTGACGGCGAGGCTGCTGCGGCTGCAGAGGACTTCCTTAAGGACGCAGACTATGCGGCTAAGAAATATCAGTTCATCTTCGGCGGTGACGGCTGGGCTTACGATATCGGCTTCGGCGGACTCGACCACGTTATCGCTTCAAACGAGGACGTTAATATCGTAGTATTCGATACTGAGGTTTATTCAAATACAGGCGGTCAGGCTTCCAAGGCTACTCCCACCGGCGCAGTTGCTAAGTTCGCTGCAAGCGGTAAGGTAGTTAAGAAGAAGGACCTCGCTGCTATCGCTATGAGCTACGGCTACGTTTACGTTGCACAGGTTGCTATGGGCGCTAACTACAATCAGTGCTTAAAGGCATTCCAGGAAGCAGCTGCTTATAACGGACCGTCAATCATCATCTGCTATGCTCCCTGTATCAACCACGGTATCAAGATGCCGTTCAACCAGTTCGAGCAGAAGAAGGCTGTAGAAGCAGGCTACTGGAATCTCTTCAGATATAATCCTGCTCTTATCGCTGAGGGTAAGAATCCGTTCACGCTCGACAGCAAGGCTCCGACTGCGGACTACGTTGAGTTTATCAACGGCGAAACAAGATATTCGTCGCTTAAGCGTTCCTTCCCGGGCAAGGCTGAACAGCTCTTCAGCATTGCTGCCGAGAATTCAATCGACAAGTACAACAAGCTCGTTCGTCTTGTTGATTACTACGCTCCTAAGGCTGACTAATCTTAATAAACGAGGCGCTGTGAAAACAGCGCCTTTTTTATCGTTTAGCGTAACCGACGGAGCGATTGCTTTTAACGGTTTAATATGTTAAAATGTATAAAATTATATAAAAGGGTATATATATGAAAAAGCTTATATCATCTGTACTGTGTTTAATAATTGCCGCGTCGGTGTTCTCGGTCGGCTTCAGTCTTGCGGCGGATAAGCCCGTTAAGGCGCCGCCCGGGGTCGAAACCTCGATAACGGGGATATCCTCTTCGATTACCGCCTTCAGTAAAAAGCCGCTCGTAAGGACGGTGAATATAAAACCCGCGACGGGCGGTCGTACCGTAAGGCTTCAGCTTTATAACAGCGCCGAAAAGAAATATAAAACCGTTAAAACCTACGAAACGGCTGACGCGCCGTCTGCTTCGCTTGAAATTACTTTTCCTAAGGAATACCGTAAAAAGCGTACGGGTAAATGGCGTATCGTCGCCGTTAAAAAGGGCAACGCTGAAAGAGCGGTTAAAAAGGTCACGGTAACCTCTAAAAATATAATAACTAAAAAGCTTACCTGTAAGGCTGCGTGCGTTTACTGCGTCGAGGATAAAAAGGTAGTATACGCCCTCAGAAGCCATAAAAGAAGAAAGCAGGCGAGCACGACAAAGATTATGACCGCGATAGTTCTTCTCGACAGCGGAAAGTACGGCGGTATTACTAAAATATCCAAAGCCGCCGCCAATACGCCGTATAACAGTCCCGTGCTGAAGGCAGGCGATAAAATTAAAAACGAGGATTTAATGTATATGCTTCTTCTCCCGTCCTCTAACGGCGCCGCAACCGCTATCGGCGAGGGCGTAAAGGGAAGCGCTTCAAAGTTCGTTAAGGCTATGAACGATAAGGCTGACGAGCTGGGACTTAAGGATACGCATTATAAAAACCCTCACGGACTCGACGAAAAGGGACACTATTCGAGCGCCTTTGATATATGCCGCGAAATGGCTTATATCTATCCGAAAAGCGGGGAATTCAGAAAAACCATCGCCGCTTCAAGCTATACCTTTACGAGCGAAAGCTATAAGCTGAAGTATACGGTCGATACAAGGGATAAGCTGAAATCCTATTCCGACAATCATAAAGGAGGAAAGACGGGAACAACGAGCGGAGCGGGCTGCTGCTTTACCTCTGTATATACGTCGAAGGGTAAAACCTACGCCGTAACCGTTCTCGGCTCGACCGAGGATAAAACCCGCTGGAGCGATACTAAAAAGCTCTATTCATATATAGATAACTACGCTTCAACAAAATACTGATTTAACGGGCTTACTAAAGCCCGTTTTTGTTGCTTATTTATTCTGTTTGTGGTAAAATATACTGTACTGCTTATTTAAGAGGGTGTAATAATGTTCTATCAGATTAAGGAAAAGCTTGAGCCTGTTGAGCCCGGCTTTATTGATTACAGCTATGTAACGGCGGGATATGTAGAATCTGATGAGCTTGAGGAGGTAAGTAAGCTTCTCGGATTTTCTCAGGATACCGTTAACGCCTGTAAAAAGGCGAGCGGATATTACCGCTCCGTCGTTGAAATATATGACGATTATACCTTTACCGAGCTTCGTATTGCGTCGCCTAACGGCGTAAGGGGAAGAGAGGACTGCGTAGCGCTCTATGTTAAAAAAAATATGATTATCGTCGTTGACGTCGAGGATTTCGACAGCTCGACGAAGAATATCTTTATGGATACGGTAAGCCGTTTTACCGCTGAAAACGCAACGCTTGAAAAGGTTATATATTCCTTCCTTGAAAACCTGATAATAAACGACTTTAAATATGTTGAAAATAAGGGTAACGAGATAGCGAAGATGGAGGAAAACGTTTTAAAAGGAAAAACGAGCGAAAGCTTCAGCCTTGAGCTTCTTTCGTTAAAGAGGGAGTTTTTAACGCTCCATAATTATTACGAGCAGCTTCTTGATATTACGGACGCCTTTGAGGAAAACGAAAACGATGTTTTTGACGACGAGGATTTAAGATATATTTCTAACTTAAGCCTGAAGGTTACAAGACTGCGCGAGGACGTCGATTCTCTTTCAAGCGAGGTAACGCATTTACAGGACGCGTATTCCTCGTTCCTTGATTTGAATCTTAATCATACAATGAAATTCTTTACCGTAATTACAAGCATTTTCTTCCCGCTTACACTTATAGCGGGCTGGTACGGTATGAACTTTAATTCAATGCCCGAATTTACCTGGAAGTACGGATATATCTATGTAATCGCGCTGTCCGTGACCGTAGTTCTCGTTCTCACGATTATCGGTAAAAAGCGCAAGTGGTTTTAGTTATGAGGGAATATAACTGTAAGGTTTCAAAGCGCTGCGGCGGCTGTCAGCTTTCATATCTGAGATATCCGGACCAGCTGATATATAAACAGAATCAGCTTAGCTCGCTGCTTTCGGATTTCTGTACTGTCGACGAAATAATCGGTATGAAAAATCCGTTCAACTACCGTAATAAGGTACAGACGGCGTTTTACTGGGACTATAAAAGACAGCGTACCGCCTCGGGCGTTTATCAGAGCAATTCAAAGAGCATTGTTCCGACTGATAAATGTATGCTTGAGGACGAAAAGGCGGATAAAATCGCCGTGACCGTCCGTAAGCTCTGCGACAGCTTTAAGCTCAGACCCTATGACATAAAAAAGGATTACGGCTTTCTTCGCCACGTTCTTATCCGACGCGGCTTCAATACGGGGGAAATTATGGTCGTTATAGTAAGCGCGACGCCCGTTTTCCCGTCAAAAAACAATTTCGTAAAGGCGCTTCTTAAGGAGCACCCGGAGATTACGACGGTAATTCACAACGTTAACGATACGGAGCTTAATCTCGCTCTCGGCGCGAGAAGTAAAACGCTGTACGGTAAGGGCTATATTACCGATACGCTCTGCGGCTGTACCTTCCGTATCTCGCCCGAATCGTTTTATCAGGTTAACCCCGTTCAATGTGAAATTCTCTATTCTAAAGCGATTGAGTTCGCAGGTCTGACGGGTAAGGAAACCGTTTTCGATTCCTATTGCGGAACGGGTACAATCGGAATAATCGCCTCAAAAAAGGCGAAGCAGGTGCTTGGCGTTGAGCTGAATAAAAGCGCGGTGCGCGATGCCGTGACGAACGCAAGGCTGAACGGTGCCGATAACGTGTGGTTTGTCTGTGACGACGCGGGCGAATACCTCGATTACATAACGGGCGAGGGCGAACGCTTCGATGTCGTTATTCTCGACCCGCCGCGCGCGGGCTCAACCGTTAAGTTTCTGAACGCCGCCGTTAACGCCCGTCCGAAGCGTATGGTTTACGTTTCCTGTAACCCCGTTACGCTGAAACGCGACCTTGACTACCTGACTGAAAACGGCTATGCGGTTAAGAAAATACAGCCCGTCGATATGTTCCCGTTCACCTCGCATACGGAGTGCGTAGCTTTGCTGTGTAAAAACTGATATTTTTCTTGCTTATTTACTTTTAATAGTATATAATACTAAATGCTGACTATAAACTGAATGGTGAAGATATATGGATTCATTGTTTTTAAACTTCTTAAAAAGAGCGGTTCTCGTTCCGCTGCTTGCCGCCGCGATTGTTGCGGGCGGATTTATGTTTATCGGAACGAAGGCAGCCGCGGAATCGAATGTTGAGCCGTCGAAGCCTGAAAGCTCGGTTAACCTTACGGGCTATACGGTAAAAAGCTATAAGACGTTCGACGAGCTTAAGCAGGGCAACTACGTTTGCGCCTTAAGCTGTGAAAGCGCGTGGGAAGGCGAAAAGGCGGTGCTTTTTTCCGAGTCTGACGGTAACAGCATTACTATGAGCAAAAACAGCGTTGAGCCGTGGAATAAAGGCGGCGTTCTTATAATCGGTAATAATACCGACGCTCAGTTCAAGGGACTTCATAACGCCGTGAACGGCGATACCGTCGAGGTAAGCTTCTATGATAACGGTAGCTATAGTTATACCGTTAAAAAGGTAATTCCCTGCGCCGAAGAAGAAAAACTGAATTCTTTCGTTAAGAATAATACTCTTGTGCTCTGCTTGTCGTATAATAATTTTACGAATCTCGGCAACGCGTATTTTTACAGAGTAGTTATTGCTGAAAGGAATTAGGGGGTGCGGATATGATTAGATACTATCTTCGTAAGCTACTGATATTTGCGCTTTCTATGGTAATCGCCGTATGTCTCTTTATTCTTTCGTTCGGCGTGCTTACCGTAGGTCTTTTCCATAGCGACGCTTATGTTGAAAGCGGACTTAAACGAAATACGGAGGCTATCGCGGAAACAGTTACCGCAGGGCTTAAGGATACGGCTGCGGAGCTTGAAATTCCCGAGGAGCTTCTCACCTCAGCCGTAAACGACGAAATGATAAAAATAATTACCGATACGGTAGCCCATAACTTTATCTATAACTATACTACCTCGTTTTCCAATTCAACCGAGCTGTATAATCTTATAGCAAGCTCCGTCTCTGCCGGGGCTCCCGAATACGGAAAGCGTTTAAGCGACGTAGAGATAAGTAAGATTTCCTCCTGCGCCGTTGACTCCGTTAACGAGTCGCTCGGAAATTCCGATACCTCGCAGGTCAGCGCCTTCAGCTTCGTTAAGAGCAGAACGATGATGCTTCTTATTATCGTAAGCGTAATAGCCGCCGTCGGCTCTATTATCGCTCTTGATATGCTCAATAACGGAAGACACAGAAAATATAATTATATCGGTATGGGCGTAATTACCGCGGGCGCCGCTTCTCTGTCCGTCTCGCTTTTTGCGCTCTTTGGCGGCTTCCTTAAGACGTATCGCTTCTGTACCTACGAGGCATACGATAACGCTATAAAGTATTGCTTTAAAACTGCCTTTTCAATGCTCGTCGTGCTCGGCGTGATTATGATTGTAATCGGCTTCGTAATGCTTCTCAGAACCTATATTTATTTTAAACGCAAAAAGGAAGCTTATATGGCGAGAAGGCTCAGCAGTAACGATACGCTGACCGACTATATGGACGATTATTATACGAAGAATACAAGAACTCACGTTCCCGGAGAGGAATTTGAAAAGGACGTAAAGAAAATAGATTTTGACTGATAAAAAAGGCTGTCCCTGACAGCCTTTTTATTATGAACAAACGTATTTGAAAACTATTTTATCTCCGCCCTTTACCTCGTATAAAGCGCATGACAGCATGGGAAATTCGCCGTTCACGTAATAGGTCCAGCCGCTTGTTGCTCCGAATTTACCTTCCTCTATATAGCCTATCTCGGACACGTATACGCCGAATTCCGTGTTTCGCGAATAAATATGTATTCCGCATTCCGAGGCGGCGCGTTTAAGAACGTCGTAAACGGAGTCGCCTTTTTTGTATTTGCATTTATAATTCCTTAGTAAGTATCCGCCTGAGGGTATATAGTTCTCCATACCGGCGGGTATGTCGGTATAGTCGAGAATGCTTAAGCACTCAATGGTTATGGTACAGGTATTATCCTCTTTTTCTTTTTTACTTTTCTCTTTGTCTGTTTTCGTCTGTTCTTTTTGCTTTTCTTTTTCTTCTGTGGTTTTCTCTTTTTTTGTCGCGGCTTCGGTCTGTTCTTTTTGAATCGTCGTTCTTTCGGCGTTTTTTTCTTTTTCGGTGCTTTCCGCCTTTTCGGTGGTTTCTTTTTCCTTTAAAGTTGTACCGACCTCGGTTTCAGCCTCGCTTACAGGCTCGGAAGCGGTTGCGTATTCGGACGCCGCCGTATGACTCGGCTCGGTAGATATTACCCCTGCGCTGCAGCCGCCGAAAAACAGCGTAACGGTTAAAAGCAGTATAACGCCCGCTCTGACTCCCCGTCTGATAATACCACCTCGCTTTCAATACTCTATATAGTATATATAAAATTCAAATATCAGTCAATAAAATACTTGTAGAATTAAGTATTATATGTTAAAATTATATAATATGGAAGTATTGTTGGTAAAATGCGGCGATTATGCTTTTGAATATGTAAAAGAGATACGCTACAGCGTATTCACGCTTGAACAGAATATTGCTCAGAGCGACGACCTCGATTCATACGACGCGTCGCCCGATACCGTCTATGCGCTCGTTGAGGACGGCGGAGAATACGTCGCGTGCGGAAGGCTGATTTTAACTCCTTACGGATATAAAATCGGACGCGTTGCTACGCTGAAGAAATATCGGGGAAGGCAGTACGGCTCGGCGCTCGTTAAGGCGCTCTGCGAAAAGGCGAGAGAGCTCGGCGCCGGCTTTGTAAATCTTGAGGCGCAGCTTCACGCCGTACCGTTTTATGAGAGGCTCGGCTTTGAAATAATCTCCGACGAGGCGGTTTATGACCGCAATATCGAGCATAGAAAAATGAGGTTAACCTATGGCGAAAAAGAATAAAAACGGCGCGGTTATCGCCGTGCTTCTTATAATACTTATCGCGGTTGTCGGCGGCTTCAGCTTTAAGATTTATTCGTCGGTAAGCGACGATATTAACGGTAAAAATCAGCCGAAAACCGAATACACTCTCGTAATTGAAAAAAGCGATTTCGAGGCTGAGGTCGCTTCAAAGCTTGCCGGCGCGGGTATAATTCAGAACGCCGTCGTGTGGCAGAACTGGATGAGCTCAAAATACCCCGATTTTGTCTATATAAACGGCGAATATACTCTTACCGCAGATATGAGCTATGAACAGCTTGCCGAAAAGCTTCAGAATCCCGACGTTTCCCATAAGACCGTAAAGGTCGCTATCCCCGAGGGCTATAACGTTATGCAGATAGCCGAAACGCTTGAGGAAAACGGAATATGTAAGGCTGACGAGTTTCTTGAAAAATGTAAAAGCTCCGACGGCTACGATTATGAGTGGCTTAACGAGATACCCGATAATAAGCTGATTGCCTACAGACTCGAGGGCTTTCTTTTCCCCGCGACCTACGACCTGCCTCAGAACTGCGAGCCCGAGAACGTAATAATCGCCATGCTCGACGCATTCGACGATAACTATACTAACGCAATGCGCGAATACTGCGAGAAAAATTATATGACTCTCTATGAGCTTATAACCCTTGCGAGCGTCGTTCAGGAGGAGGCTTTCGATAACACCTCGGCGGAAATGGTTGCTTCTGTTTTTATTAATCGTCTTAATATTAATATGAAGCTTCAGTCAAATGTGACAAGGTATTATGCGAGGAAACTGTATAATGAGCAAGGCTTTTCGAAAAAAACCTATGATTATTATGACACATATACATGTAGTGGACTCCCAGCAGGACCGATAACCAATTCGGGAGCCTCGATTATCAATGCGGTTATTAACGCTCCTGAAACAGATTATTTGTTTTTCTTCACTGATATTTATAAAGAATTTCATTTTTCAAAAACATTTGAAGAACATAGTGAACTTCTAGAAAAGTATCCATACAAAGAGGAGGGTTAACAATGTCAAAGTGGGATAAGGATTATCTCGACCTTTGCCGAAGAATACTCAGCGAGGGCGTCGAGGTTGAAAACAGAACGGGAATAAATACAATCAAGGTACCGTCTCACCATTTTCATTTTGATTTGGGCGAGGAATTTCCGATTCTGACCACAAAGCAGCTGTTTATCCGTCAGGCTGTGCTTGAGATGCTCTGGATTTATCAGGCTCAGTCAAACGACGT
>JAILGO010000049.1 GCA_024696725.1 Eubacterium sp.
GGTTCCCTTGTTTTCAAACCAGAAATCGTCGCCGCTGCCGAAATTTATGCAACCGCAGTTGAAGTTTCCGTAAAGATTGATTACGCCGTTCGTTTCATTTATAAGCGTACATCCCATACGCGATTCAATAACCGCTCCCTCATAAACAGTCATTATACCTTTGTTTTCGGCTTTTTCGCCCTGCGTAGTAGCGTACGTTCCGCCATCCTCAACGGTAACGGTTCCGTTATTGACCTTGCACATAACCGCAAAGCCGCCGTTTTTAATCTCGATATCGCCGTTATTTGTATCAATATCGGCTTCAAGCGCGCCGCCGTCTGCAACGATAATTTTACCGTTATTGATTATTTTGCCGTTAGGAAGCGGCGGGGTATTCCAGTCGCCTTCAAAAGACGGCCAGAAACTGCCGAACATACCGCCGACTCCGACCGTGAGCGTTACGCCGTCGGCAACCGTAACGACGGTATCGCTGTAATAGTTAATGTGCGTAGAATCATACTGAATTGTGCAGTCGCTGCCGATAGTAAAATCATCAGTAATATTAATACTGTCTACCACCTCTGTTTTGTTAAGCGCAGCGGTAAGTTCTGCTTCATTTGTGACATTGATAGCCTCTCCCGCAAACGCGGTTACCGAGCCCGCAAACAGCAGCTGAAGCAGAAGCGCCGCCGAAAGCATTACCGATAATATTTTTCTTGTTTTCATAATGGTACTCCTTTAAAAAATATTTTTTAAAATGGAATTTGCTGATTTTATAATACCATATAAAGAAACATTATTCAATAAAAAAAGCGGCTGAGCCGCTTTAATTACTTATTTGCAAGATATGCTTTAATGTCGGCAAGCACCTTATCGCTGTCGATACCGTGTACCATACACGCCTCTTCAAGACTCTCGCCGATTGAAGCCGGACAGCCTACGCAGTGCATTCCGCTCTGCATTAATACCGTTGCAATTCCTCTGTCATACTGAAGCATTTCGCCCATTGTTGTAGCCTTTGTGATTTCCATAGCTGCGCCTCCTTATATATTTTATGCAGTGAATATGTTATCACATTAATTATTTTATGTCAAGGTGAGAAAAATATAATTTTGATATTGAAAATGTCGGTTATTAGTGTTACAATATATAGGTGAATTTTTTAAAAGAGGACAGTATTATGTACAAGATAGGCTTCGATAACGACAAATACAAATCAATGCAGTCCGAGCGTATCCGTGAAAGAATAGGAGAGTTCGGCGGCAAGCTCTACCTTGAATTCGGCGGCAAGCTTTTCGACGATTATCACGCGTCGAGAGTTCTTCCCGGCTTCCAGCCCGACAGTAAGCTTCAGATGCTTCTTCAGCTTAAGGACGACGCCGAGGTAGTAGTAGTTATCTCCGCTCAGGATATCGAAAAGTCCAAGCTCCGCGGTGACCTCGGAATCACATACGACGACGACGTGGTTCGTCTTATCCGCGAATTCACCGACATCGGTCTTATGGTCGGAAGCGTCGTGCTTACAAAATACGCTCCGAGCGAAAAGGTACAGGGCTTTGAGGAGAGAATGAAAAAGCTCGGCTACCCCGTATATCACCACTACGTAATCGAGGGTTATCCGTCAAGAATAGATAAGATAGTAAGCGACGAGGGCTACGGAAAGAACGATTATATCGAAACGACGAGAAAGCTCGTCGTAATTACCGCGCCCGGTCCGGGAAGCGGAAAAATGGCGACCTGTCTTTCACAGCTTTATCACGAAAACAAGCGCGGAATCAAGGCGGGTTACGCTAAATTCGAGACCTTCCCTATCTGGAACATTCCGCTTAAGCATCCCGTTAACCTCGCTTATGAGGCGGCTACGGCTGACCTTAACGACGTAAATATGATAGACCCGTGGCATCTTGAGGCTTACGGAAAAACGACGGTTAACTATAACCGCGACGTTGAAATCTTCCCCGTGCTCAAGGCGACCTTTGATAAGATTTACGGCGAATGTCCGTATAAGTCGCCGACGGATATGGGCGTTAATATGGCAGGCAACTGCATTATCGACGACGACGCGTGCTGCGAGGCTTCGAAGCAGGAAATTATAAGAAGATACTTTACCGCACTCTGCGCTAACGCGAAAAACGCGAGAAACAGCGATGAAATATACAAGCTTGAGCTTCTTATGAAGCAGGCGGGAATCGCCGTTGATTACAGAAAATGCACGTCTAAAGCGAGAGCGCTTGCAAGAGAAACGAGACGTCCCGCCGCCGCTATTGAGCTTAACGACGGCACTTTAATCACGGGTAAGACGACGGAGCTTCTCGGCTGCTCGTCGGCAATGCTTCTCAACGCGCTCAAGCACCTTGCGGGAATTGACGACAGTATTCACCTTATCAACCCCGAGGTTATCAAGCCCGTACAGAAGCTTAAGGTAGGCTATCTCGGAAGCAAAAACCCGAGGCTACATACCGACGAAACGCTTCTTGCGCTTTCAATCTCGGCAGTTACCGACGAAAACGCGGCTAACGCGCTCGCTCAGTTAAAGAATCTTAAGTATACCGAAATGCACACGACGGTTATGCTCAACGAGGTTGACTCCTCGGTACTTAAAAAAATCGGCGTACGCGTAACCTGCGACCCGAAGAACAAATAAAAGCAGCCTCCCCTGTCTAAAGGGAGACGAGCCGAAGCTACGGCTTTTCATTGAGAAAATCAAAAAGGCGGCTGAGTATTAATTCAGCCGTCTTCTTTTTAACGCGATTCAGCGGGAGCCGTTTTTATTTTTTCTCTTTAAGGTGTTTTTTTATTGCTTTAAAGGTTTTATCGCTGATAAAATGCTCAACTCTGCAGGCGTCCTCGCTTGCAGTTTTTTTGTCAACGCCGAGCATTACGAAAACCTCGGTAAGAATTGTATGACGCTCGTAAATTCTCTCAGCCTGCTTTCTGCCCTCGGCGGTCAGCGAGATATTTCCCGTATCGTCGACGGTTACAAGAGCGTTTTTTTCGAGCAGGCTGATTCCTCTCGTAACCGAGGGCTTCGCGAAGCCCATGTGTCTGCTGACATCTATTTTTCTTACGCTGTCGCTTTTCTGTGACAGGACATATATTGATTCAAGATACATTTCAGAAGATTCTCTGTTATCCATAATATCACCCCGATTAGATTTATATTACCACATATATTTTCCGTTTTCAAGGTATTATGCAATTATACATATTGTTTTAATTATTTAATATGTTATAATGGGGATATATTAATAAAAAGGCAGTACGGAAAATGAAACTATCTCAGCTTGAAGCAGGACAGACAGGTATTATCGAAGGCGTAGGCGGAGAGGGCGCTTTAAGACAGCACTTTCTCGATATGGGCGTTATTCCCGGCGCGGAGATAACGCTTGTTAAATACGCTCCGATGGGCGACCCGGGAGAATACCGTATACACGGTTACGAGCTTACGCTCAGAAACGCGGACGCGGATAATATTGATATAACCAGAATAGCGCACGCTACCGAGAAGCAAAGCGAGGAGCAGAGACACAGAGTCGCGCATCCCGGCTTCGGCGAGGAGGGAAAATACCACACCAAAGCCGAAGAAAATCCGCTTCCCGAGGGTACGGTACTCAGCTTCGCGCTTGCGGGTAATCAGAACTGCGGAAAGACGACGCTCTTTAATCAGCTCACCGGCTCTAATCAGCATATCGGTAATTTCCCCGGAGTTACCGTCGACAGAAAGAGCGGTGAAATTAAGGGCTACGGCGACACCGAAGTAGTCGACCTTCCCGGTATCTATTCCCTTTCGCCATATACTAACGAGGAAATAGTTTCAAGAGAGTACATACTTTACGAAAAGCCTAAAGCGATTATCAATATCGTCGACGCTACCGCGATAGAGAGAAACCTTTATCTTACGATGCAGCTTATGGAGCTTGAAATCCCGATGGTTCTCGCTCTCAATATGATGGACGAGGTAAGAGGAAACGGCGGCTCGGTTCTTATAAACGAGATGGAGGACGCGCTCGGAATCCCCGTAGTTCCTATTTCCGCCTCTAAAAACGAGGGCGTTAAGGAGCTTGTAAAGCACGCGGTCCACATTGCTAAATATCAGGAAAAGCCGAGGCGGTACGATTTCTGCGACGAAAACGACCACAACGGCGCCGTACACAGATGCCTTCACGGTATAATGCACCTTATAGAGGACCACGCGAAAAAGGCGGATATACCCGTCCGCTTCGCCGCTACGAAGCTTATCGAGGGCGACGAAAGGGTTATGAAGGCGCTTGAGCTCGACGAAAACGAAGCAGAATTCGTAGAACATATTATTACTCAGATGGAGGAGGAGCGCGGACTCGACAGGGCGGCGGCTATAGCCGATATGCGCTTTGCATTTATTAAAAAGCTCGTAAGCCTCTGCGTAGTCAAGCCGAAGGAGAGCAAAGAGCGCGAGCGCAGTAAAAAAATCGACACCGTGCTTACGGGAAAATATACCGCTATTCCCTCTTTTATCGCCATAATGGGACTTATCTTCTGGCTGACCTTCGGGGTTATAGGAAGCTTCCTTCAGGGACTGCTTGAAAGCGGAATAGACTTTCTTGCAAAATCGGTTGACTCCGTGCTCATTTCATGGAACACCAACGAGCTCGTGCGCTCGCTGATAACCGACGGTGTTTTCGGCGGCGTAGGAAGTGTACTCAGCTTTATACCTATTATCGTTATTCTCTTTTTCTTCCTTTCGCTTTTAGAGGACACGGGATATATGGCAAGAATTGCCTTCGTTGTCGACAAGCCGCTCAGAAAGCTTGGTCTTTCGGGACGCAGTATAGTGCCTATGCTTATCGGCTTCGGCTGCTCGGTACCCGGAGTTATGAGCTGCCGTACTCTTCCCTCCTCCCGCGAC
The DNA here is from genome assembly GCA_024696725.1 of Eubacterium sp. Lineage (GTDB taxonomy): Bacteria > Bacillota > Clostridia > Oscillospirales > Acutalibacteraceae > Eubacterium_R. The sequence continues at coordinate 4,865 of JAILGO010000049.1, forward strand.
AGAAAAATGACAATTCTTCTCATACCGTTTATGAGCTGTACGGCGAAGCTTCCGATTTACGCGCTGTTTTCCTCGCTGTTCTTCCCGAAGCACTCAGCGCTCGTAATGGTATTTCTCTACGCCTTCGGAATAGTAATGGGAATTATTACCGCGATTGTATCAAAGGCGACCTCGTTCAAGGGCGAGGCTGTACCTTTCGTTATGGAGCTTCCGAATTACCGTATGCCGAGCGCAAAGAACATACTTCAGCTTCTCTGGGAAAAGTCAAAGGACTTTATAACGAGAGCGTTTACGGTAATCTTTATAGCGTCGATAGTAATCTGGTTCTTAAGGACCTTCAATTTCCATCTTGAAATGGTAACAAATTCAAAGGACAGTATTCTCGCCACCGTTTCGGGAATAATGGCGCCGCTTTTCAGACCTCTCGGCTTCGGAGACTGGAGAATAGCGACCTCGCTTATCACGGGCTTTATGGCTAAGGAAAGCGTCGTTTCGACCCTTTCCGTTCTCTTCGGCGGAACGGCGGGAATCGCTTCAGCGCTCACTCCCGCGGCGGCTGTATCGCTTCTCGTTTTCTGTCTTCTTTATACTCCCTGCGTTGCGGCAATAGCGGCGGTTAAGCGCGAGCTCGGCGTAAAATGGGCTCTCGGAATAGTAGTATTCCAGTGCGCCGTGGCGTGGCTTTGCTCGGGAGCGGTTTATGCGGCGGCGTCCGTAATTTTCAGGTGATTTAATGACGGAAATAATAATATCTTTATTCAATAAAAAAAGCCGCCGTTTCGGCGGAAGTCGCGAGGGCTACCCCGTACTCAGCGGAATTACGGGATTAATCTTAAACGCGCTTTTATGTATATTCAAGCTGACGGTCGGCGGGCTTTCGGGTTCGGTTGCAATAATAGGCGACGGACTTAACAATCTCTCTGACGCGGCGACAAACGCCGTTACGATTACGGGCGCGCGCCTTTCGGCTAAAGAAGGCGACAGAGAGCACCCCTTCGGTCACGGACGGATTGAGTATATCACGGCGCTGATTGTCACCTTCTCGATTTTTATTATGAGCTTTGAGCTCGGCAAGAGCTCGGTAGAGAAGATTATTCATCCCTCGACGGTAAGCTTCAGCCCGTTTTATCTTATCGTTCCCGGCGCTGCCGTACTCGTTAAGCTCTGGATGGCGTACTTTAACGGAAAGCTCTATAAGCTCAGCGACAATCTCAGTCTTAAAGCCGTAAGGCAGGACAGTCTTAACGACTGTATCACTACCATGCTTTCGGCTGCGGCACTTATAATTTCTCATTTTTTAAAGACGACGGTTGCCGACGGAATTATCGGAATCATCGTAGCGGTTATCGTACTGTTTTCGGGCGTATCGCTTCTTAAGGAAATAATCAATCCCCTTCTCGGCGAGCCGCCGACCAGGGAGCTTACCGACGAAATAAAAGCTATAATTATGTCGGAGCCGCTCGTTACGGGCGTTCACGACCTCATAGTTCACAGCTACGGCGCAGAGAATAAAATCGCTTCGGCGCACGCCGAGGTTCCCGCCGACTCGGATATAGTCGAGGTCCACGACGCGATAGACAGAGCGGAAAGAAAAATAAAAGAAAAGCTCGGTATAATAATGTGTATTCATATCGACCCTGTAAAAAGCGGCGACTCCGAGCTTGACGGCTTAAAGAGAAGAGCCGAAGCCGTAATAAAAAAATACGATTCCTCCTTTACCTTCCACGATTTCAGATTCATTGAGCGGTACGGGAAGGAATGTATCTCTTTCGACGTGGTCGTTCCCTTTGAATCTGAAAAGGACAACGGCGAAATAAGGAACGAGCTTATCGGAATACTAAGCGCCGAATTCCCCGAATACCCGCTCGACATAACGGTTGAGCACTCATATACAGGAGAATGATATGGCTTCAACAAAAGATTATCTTAACTACATTTTGGAACAGCTTTCGGACCTTGACGGGGTTACCTACAGGGCTATGATGGGCGAATATATAATTTACTATGAGGGTAAGGTTATAGGCGGAATTTACGACAACAGATTTTTGGTTAAACCCGTTAAATCCGCCGTTGAGCTTATGCCTGACGCGCAGTATGAACTTCCGTACGATGGAGCAAAGGAAATGCTTTTGGCAGACGCGGATAATAAAGATTTATTAAACGAATTAATCCCCGCGGTAGCCGCCGAACTGCCCGAAAAGAGAAAGTAATATGATTGAATACGAAATTAAACCTTTAACGGATGAGGAAAAAGAACTCATTGAAAAAAAGCTCAGCGAATATGCTGATTCTATGGCGCCTTCCGTCCCCCGCACCGAAGAAGAACGGTTTGTCTATAAAGTGGAGGACGAGGACGGCAAGGTAATCGGCGGGTGCATAGTAAACATTCACAAATGGGGAAGGGCTGTACTGGCACAGCTTTGGGTAAACGAACAGTACCGTCACAACGGTATCGGCTCAATGCTGATACGCGCCGCCGAACAGATTTCAAAAGAAAAAGGCTGTTACTACATTTGTCTTGGAACTCTGGACTTTATGGCAAGACCGCTTTATGAAAAACACGGTTTTAAGGTGTTTACGGTTAACCACGATTTGCCGAAAGGACATACAGGCTGGTCTATGGCAAAACGGCTTGATAAAAACGCTCCCGACTATACCCCGAAAAACAACAGTGCGGAGAAACGCTACACTGTCAAACCCGGAGGCGACGAAGACGCAAAAACCGTTGATGAAGGACTTGACCGGTACTGTGATAGATTCATCCCTCCGAACAGTAGTGAAGATATCCCGCTTAACAGAAAGCTTGTTGACGCAGACGGAAATATTATCGCTGCCGTACTTGCCGAGGTTGATGCCGATATGAGCACCGACATTGACGGCGTATGGGTAGAAGAGCTTTACAGAAATAAGGGTATCGGCTCATATCTGCTAAGTCAGGTTGAGCGCGAAGCAAAGGAAAAAGGCACATATCTTTTTATAGGTAATGCGTGCGACTGGAATATTGACTTTTTCACAAAAAACGGTTATTCCGTCAGAGGTACTCTTGAGGACTATCCTAAAGGACACACCGCTTATGAGATTGAAAAAAAGTGACTGAATAATTCAGTCACTTTTTTATATGTTGAATATTACTGTAAACGTTGTTTTGCCGTTTTCGCTTTTAGCGGAGATTTGGGCGTTATGGCTCTGGCAGATATTCTTTGCAATAGCAAGCCCTAAGCCGTAGCGGTTCTCGTTTCTGTTACGGCTCTCGTCGGCGCGGTAAAAGCGCTCGAAGATACGCGCCTCCTCGCCCTTAGGTATTCCCTCGCCCTCATTAATTACGCTCAGGATAATATCCTTATCCTTTTTAAGCGTAACCTCTACGGTACCGCCCTTTTCGCTGTGCTTAACCGCGTTGTCGAGAAGAATTGAAACGAGCTGCTGAAGCCTCATTTCGTTCATATTAAGCATAATTCCGTCCTGAATATCGTCTTTTAACAGCACGCCCTTTTCAAACATAACGCCCTCAAAGGCAAGCACGCTCTTTTCAACGAGCTTTGAAAGGCTTGAAACCGTGCGCTGCCCGTTTTCCTCAACGCTTTCGCTTTTAGCAAGGTCGAGGAGGGCGGTTATCAGCTTATTCATTCTTTCGCTTTCGCTCTTTATATTATCAAGCCATTTTCTCTCGGAAGGGTTAATCTCAAGCGCGTCGGCGCTCGCCATAATTACGGAAAGCGGAGTTTTAAGCTCGTGAGAAGCGTCGGCAATAAACTGCTTCTGCTTTTCAAAGCTCTGCGCTACGGGCTCGGTAATCCGTTTAGTAATGATATTAGAAATGAGCGCAAAGAGTATCTCAAGCAGAACGTAGAGTAAAACGGAATAAAGCAGAGTCTGCTTAAGCTCCTCGTTGGCGGCAGAGTTATCCACTATCGTGATATAGCTCTGAGGCACGTATTTATAAGAATAGCGCTCGGTATAAAGATTGCCTATTCTCTGTGAGCTTCCGTTACTTACAACCGTGGCGCAGAAGCTTTCGATTTTTTCCTCGTCATAGCTGTATCCCGAGTGGTCGATTACGGCTCTCACGCTGTTATCGGAGTTAAGAACGACGGTATAAATTACGCTGTCCATAAAACGGATATCACCGAGACCGTCGAAGTCGGGGTCCTTTGCGCCGCGGCTATCCATAATAATATCAAAGTCGCCTATCCCCATAACAGTAGTACGGTTCAGACTTCGCTCAACATTCTTTTTATTACGGTTATAAAGCTGGGCGTTATACGTGCCGAACACGGCGGTTGTAATTACGCTCAGGATTATAAACACAAGAAGAAACACCTGCAGCTTCAGCCTTTTCATTCCGACATCTCCATTCTGTAGCCCATACCTCTTACCGCTTTAATATTCACCTTCGAGCCAACGGCCTTGAGCTTTCTTCTTATAAACGAAAGATACGCCTCGAGGTTATTGCTCTCTATCTCGTTATCGTATCCCCATACCTTATCGTAAATCATATCTTTCGAAAGTATCTGGTTGGGATTTGAAATAAAGTATTCGAGAAGCTGAAATTCCTTATTGATTACGGATATCTCCTCTCCCGTAGCGGTACACACAAGCTTCGAGGCTTTAGTTTTAAGCTGAATATCCGAAAACTCTATATAATCCTTAGGCACGTTTTTAACGTCCTGTCTCAGCTGAATATTCACCCTTGCGACAAGCTCGTCAATATGAAACGGCTTCGTTACGTAATCGTTAGCGCCGCCCGTAAGCCCTTCAAGCTTATCCTCGAGCTCGGTCCTTGCGGTGAGCATTATTACCTTAGTATCTATTTTTTCTTCGCGAAGCGTTTTAAGAATTTCAAAGCCGTTCATCTTCGGAAGCATAACGTCAAGTACAATAAGGTCGTATATACCGCTTTCGGCGTTATAGAGTCCGTCCTCGCCGTCGGTGGAAATATCGACCTCGTAATTCTCTTTTTTAAGTCTTGACGCCACTACGTCGGCGAGCCTGTACTCGTCCTCAACGATAAGAATACGCATATCAATCACCTCGCATAACAGAGTAAATGGTATTTCTTAAATGAATATTAAATATGAATTATTATAGCATAACGGCAAAGATATAACAATACGGTAAAAGATTGTTAAAAATTTAACTTAAATTGATTATTATATATTATTATGTTAAAATAGGTCTGTTAGTGTAAATTTAACAGGAAAGGGATAACGCTATGAAATTAAAAACCTTCAGAAAGGGCGTGCATCCGTTCGGCGGCAAGGAATATGCCAAGGACTGCGCTATTATAGCCCTTGAGCCTGAGGCTGAAATGGTTTACCCGATGAGCCAGAACCTCGGCGCGCCTTCAAAGCCTGTTGTTGCAAAGGGCGACCGCGTGCTTAAAGGTCAGCTTATCGCTGAGGCAGGCGGATTTATCGGCGCTCCGATATTCTCCTCCGTTTCGGGTACCGTAAAGGCTATCGAAAAAAGGCTCGTAATTAACGGCAGCCTTGTCGACAGCGTCGTTATTGAAAACGACGGACTCGACGAAGCGGTTGAGGGCTTCGGAGTCGAAAGAAAGCTTGAGGATATGTCGAAGGACGATATCGTAAACGCTATAAGAAACGCGGGTATCGTAGGTCTCGGCGGCGCAGGCTTCCCGACGGCGGTTAAGCTCACCCCTAAAAATGCAGACGATATAGACTATATAATCGTAAACGGCGCAGAGTGCGAGCCGTATCTCACCTCTGACTACCGTCTTATGCTTGAAAAGCCCGAGGAGATAGTTCTCGGTATTAAGGCAATGCTTAAGATTCTTCCTAACGCTAAGGCGGTAATAGGAATCGAGGCAAACAAGCCCGAAGCTATAAAGACGATGAGCGAGGTCGCAAAAATCGACGGAAGAATTGAGATTTGTCCTCTTAAGACGAAATACCCTCAGGGCGGCGAGCGTCAGCTTATCTACGCGGTTACAAGGCGTAAAATCAATTCAAAAATGCTTCCCGCCGACAAGGGCTGCGTAGTAGATAACGTAGGAACGGTATTCGCAATATACGAAGCGGTATATAAGAATATGCCGCTTATACATAATATCCTTACCGTTACCGGCGAGGCGGTCAACACCCCCGGTAACTTCGACGTACCTCTCGGCGTAAGCCACTCATACGTGCTTGAAAAGGCGGGCGGAGCAAAAAAGGAGACGCTTAAGTTTATCTCGGGCGGTCCGATGATGGGCTTTGCTCTCGGAAGCCTCGACGTACCCATAGTAAAGACCTCTTCGTCTGTTCTCGGCTACCTTCACGACGAGGTCGCCGATTCGCCCGAAACGCCGTGTATTCACTGCGGACGCTGTACGCGCGCCTGTCCCGAGTTGCTCGTTCCTCAGTTAATGGGAAGAGCAATGAAGAATCAGGACGTCGAGGAGTTCGCAAAGCTCGGCGGTATGGAATGTATCGAATGCGGAAGCTGCGCTTACGTCTGTCCGGCAAAGATTCCGCTTACTCAGATGTTCAAGCTCGGAAAAATCAAAATCCGCGAAATGAACGCCAAAAAGTAGAAAGGAGGAGCAGAGTATGTATAATGTTTCAGTCTCACCGCACGTGAGAGATAAAAGCTCGTCGCAGAAAATAATGCTCGACGTCGCTATCGCCCTGCTTCCGACCCTCGGCTACGGCGTATATCACTTCTGGTCGGATTTCGGCGCAAGACCGCTTATGCTTATTCTTGTAAGCGTCGCGAGCTGCGTTGCTTTCGAAGCTCTTTTTGAGCTGATTACGAAAAGACCGATTACCGTGTTCGATTTTTCAGCGGTTGTTACGGGACTTATTATCGCCCTTAACCTTCCGCCCACGGCTACATGGTGGATGCCCGTTTTAGGCTCGGCCTTCGGTATTATCGCCGCTAAGATGCTCTTCGGCGGACTCGGTCAGAATTTTATGAACCCTGCGCTCGCGGGCCGTTGCTTCCTCGTAATTTCCTTTACGCAGAGAATGACGAATTTCGCCGTTGACGCAACCTCGTCAGCGACTCCGCTCGCAGTAATGAAAAACGCCGATACGCTTCCGAAAATGGATTTATTAAACCTATTTATCGGAAATCACGGCGGCTGTATCGGAGAGGTTTCGGCGCTTTGTATTCTTATCGGCGCGGCTTACCTTCTCGTTAAAAAGATTATCTCCCCCGTTATCCCCTGCGTATATATTCTTTCAACGGTTGCAATAATCGCGATTATCCGCTTTATATCAAAGGACGAGGTTACGGTTAATTACCTTGTTGCCCAGGCGCTTTCCGGCGGTCTTCTCGCAGGCGCGTTCTTTATGGCAACGGACTATGTAACGAGCCCGATTACCTTCAAGGGCAAGATTATTTTCGCCCTTGTTCTCGGACTTCTTACGGCGCTTTTCAGAACTCTCGGCTCGACCGCAGAGGGCGTATCCTACGCTATAATAATCGGCAACCTTCTCGTTCCGATTATTGAAAAGAAAACGATTTCTCTCCCCTTCGGCTGTGAAAGGGTTAAGAAAGTAAAGGCTGCAAAGGAGGAGAGTAAATAATGGCTAAAACAAAATCCAACGCAGCAAAGAATATTATCGTTCTCTTTGTTGTTGCTCTTATCTCCGTTGCAATCCTCGCCGTACTCAATCAGGTTACAATGGAACCGATTGCAAAGGCTGAGGAGGCTGCGCGTCAGGAATCGTATATGAAGGTTTATTCCGACGCTGACGAAATATCCGACCTTGAGGGCTTCGACGCAGCCTCCTTCGTTCCCGAGGACAAAGAGGCTAACGTAAAAATCAACGCCGTGCTTGAAGCTAAAAAGGGCGGCGAGAAAATAGGCTACGTAATCGACGCCTCCTCGCCCAACGGCTACGGCGGCGACGTACAGATTGCTCTCGGTATTACAAACGAAGGCGAGATAACCGACTTTACGGTAATCTCCGCCGCGAGCGAAACTCCCGGTCTCGGCGCAAAGTCGACCGAGGAGGACTTCCAGAAGCAATTCTCCGGTCTTTCGGCGCTTGTTCCCGTTGATTTCTCAAAGACGGGCGCTGACAGAAGCAAAAACGAATACGACGCAATCAGCGGCGCTACGATTACCTCAACGGCAGTTAAGCAGGCGGTAAACGAAGCGATTGCGTATTACAACAATAACCTGAAAGGAGAGTGAGATATATGAAGGGTATTTTAGAAAGACTTTATAACGGTATCGTTAAAGAGAACCCGACCTTCGTGCTTATGCTCGGTATGTGTCCCACTCTCGCGGTTACGACAAGCGCTAAAAACGGTATCGGTATGGGACTCGCCACGATGGTAGTTCTCATTATGTCAAACCTTATGATTTCACTTTTGAGAAAAATCATTCCCGACGCGGTCCGCGTTCCCGTTTACATTACGATTATCGCCTCGTTCGTTACGGTAATCGAAATGGTAATGCACGCTTACGTCAAGGATTTATACGACAGCCTCGGAATCTACATTCCGCTTATCGTCGTTAACTGTATCATCCTCGGCAGAGCGGAATCCTACGCTAATAAAAACAAGCCGCTCCTTTCGATTTTCGACGGCGTCGGAATAGGAATCGGCTTCACAATCGGACTTACGCTCATAGGTCTTGTAAGAGAGCTTCTCGGTAACGGAACAATCTTCGGCTTACAGATTATGCCCAAGAGCTACGAGCCTATCGCAATATTCATTATGGCGCCCGGCGCGTTCTTCGTTCTTGCAATGCTCTGCGCCGTTCAGAACAAGCTTAAGCTTAAAGGCGCTAACCGCCACGTCAAGGGCGACGGCGGCTGCGGCGGCGACTGCTCAAGCTGTCCTATGAAAGAATTAGAGGAAAAGGAGGCGACGGACAATGTCTAATACGGCAAGCACATTATTCTTAGTATTGATTTCTACTGCGCTTATCAATAACGTTGTTCTCGCGCAGTTCCTCGGTATCTGTCCCTTCCTCGGCGTTTCAAGAAGCACTAAAACCGCCGCCGGAATGGGCGGAGCGGTAATCTTCGTTATTACTATAGCCTCTGCCGTTGCGGCAGTGCTTTACAAGTTCGTTCTTGTAAGATTTGAGCTTGAATACTTAAAGACAATCGTTTTCATTATGGTTATCGCCTTCCTCGTTCAGCTCGTTGAGCTCTTCCTCAAGAAGTTCGTTCCCCCGCTTTACAAGGCGCTCGGCGTTTACCTTCCGCTCATTACTACAAACTGCGCCGTTTTAGGCGTTGCGCTCACTAACGTTCAGAAGGATTACGATATTCTTACGAGCATTATCTCGGGCTTCGGTACGGCGGTTGGCTTCTGTGTTGCGATTGTAATTATGGCGGGTATCCGCGAAAAGACAGAAAACAATAACTTCCCCAAGGCTTTTAAGGGAACTCCCGCAGTTCTTCTCACGGCCTGTCTTATGTCCATAGCCTTTTACGGCTTCGGCGTATTACCGAAATAAGGAGGATAAGATATGGATTCAAAAGCAATCATTATAGCTATCGTTGTACTTGCAGTCGTTGCTTTGATAATCGGCATTATCCTCTCGGTAGCCGAAAAGCTGTTCAGAGTTGAGGTCGACGAAAAAGAGGTTGCCGTTCGCGCGGAGCTTCCCGGCTCAAACTGCGGCGGATGCGGCTTTGCAGGCTGCGACGCTCTCGCCGCGGCTATTGCCAAGGGTGAGGCTCCCGTTACTGCGTGTCCCGTCGGCGGCTTACCCGTCGCCGAAAAAATCGCGGCTATTATGGGACAGGAGGTCGGCGAGATGGAGCGCAAGGTAGCTTACGTCAAGTGCGACGGCTACTGCGAAAACAGGACGAGCGATTATAATTACTTCGGAATCGACTCCTGCGTTTACGCCTCAAAAATGCCCGGCTCAAGCCCGTACGCCTGTAAGTACGGATGTCTCGGCTTCGGCTCCTGCGTTAAGGTCTGCGACCATAACGCGATAAGGATTATCGACAAGAAGGCTGTCGTTGACGAGAGTCTTTGTATCGCCTGCGGTAAGTGCCTTAAGGTATGCCCTCACAACCTTATCGAGCTTATCCCCGCAGACAGCAAATACCGCGTACAGTGCTCGTCACAGGCTCGCGGAAAGGACGTTAAGAACGCCTGCACGTCGGGATGTATCGGCTGCTCGCTTTGTAAGCGGAACTGCCCGAGCGACGCGATTATATTTGAAAACAATATCGCTAAGATTGATTATTCAAAGTGCACGCAGTGCGGTCTCTGCGCTGAAAAGTGTCCCGTAAAGATTATTAAGCTTTACAATAACTGATAACTGAAAGGGCAGGCTTTACGCCTGCCTTTTATTCTTTAATAAATTTCAAAAAAACAGTTGACAATCATTAATAAATCTGTTATTATATCTAAGCACTTAAAAGTGAACACATTCCTCTTTAGCTCAGTTGGTAGAGTAACAGTATTGTTATACACCTGAAAAATGAGTGAGGAAATTTCACAAAACAAGTTAATATCGGCTATAATCCTCTTTAGCTCAGTTGGTAGAGCACTCGGCTGTTAACCGAGTTGTCGCTGGTTCGAGCCCGGCAAGGGGAGCCAATAGACCTCTTGACATTATTGCCAAGAGGTCATTTTTATTTTCCCAAAACACAACAAATTTATTATCAGGGATTGTACTGTTATCGCTTTTTATATATCGGCGTGTAATGATTGAAAAATTATTACACGCCCATTTTGTTTTAAGAAAGGATTTGATAACATCATGAACTTCACGCATTCACCATATGAGCGTGAAATGAAAACAATCCCACATGTTCCAAAAGAAAAAACCATACACGAAATTTTATTAAAAGAATTAGTGCTTCATAATACTTGTCAAAAATGTTTGCTTTTTTCCGAAACAGAAAACACTTGTATATTTAGAGTTTGCCCATATGCAAAACAAAGAACACTTGACCAAAACATAACTGTTCTTGAATTCATACCTTTTTTAGTTTTTGAAACTAAAAATATTCTTTTAAAAAAACGATTAATTGAACTATATAAGCTAATCAAAGGAGGTTCTGTAAAAAGTATGTTTAGAAATGAACTACACAAAAAAGCATTTAACAAACAGATAGACAAATACACAAAGCACGGATATACGCTTTCAAACAGATTTATTGCTTCATTGTTTGTTCTTACAGCTAATTCGTTCTTATGGAACTTATGTAAAAGACATATTAAACCAAATGCTATTGATTTTTCAAAAATAGATGTTAAAGGCATAAAAACAGATTCTTACCTGCTTTTTAAAACGGCAAAAGACTTGTACTATAAACAACACAATGTTTCTGTTGCAGAACTTGCTGACAAATCAATTACAAGGGACTATATTTTGACAATAATTGTTAATGGATTTCTAATTGCTAGGTATGGGTATAAGACTTTGGAACTTGAGCTAAGACCAAAGGAGTGTGACTGTGAAAACAAATAATAATCAAATTATTAAGATTACGGATATAGATATGTCTTTGATTGACAGCTTCCCTGACCATCCGTTCAAGGTTGTTGAAGATGATAAAATGCTACAACTAACCGAGAGCATTATGAACAACGGTTTGCTCTACCCTGTGCTTGTCAGAGAAAAAGCAGACGGCAGATATGAAATGATTGCCGGACACAGAAGAAAAAGAGCAACCGAGCTTGCAGGACAAGACAAAATTCACGCTATGGTGTGCAACTACGATGACGATACTGCCGCTATTGTTATGGTTGAAAGCAATATTCATCAGAGAGAAAATATGCTACCAAGCGAAAAAGCATTTGCCTACAAGATTCTTTATGACGCTATAAAAAGAAAAGGCGGCAGACCAAGTAAAGAAAACATGACACCAGTGGTGTCACATTTAAGGTCAAGTGAAGAACTTGCCGAAAAAGTAGGAGAAAGCCGTGAGCAAATAAGGCGATATATCTGCCTGACTAATCTTGTTCCCGAACTGCTTGAATTTGTTGATGAAGGCAAAATTGGTATGCGACCTGCGGTTGAAATGTCCTATCTTGATGAAGACACACAAAGAGATATTGTTGATTTCATTGACGAAAACGAGTGCTTTCCATCACACGCACAAACGATTCAGTTAAGAAAACTATTTAATGATAGCAAACTTGACACAAATGTAATAAGTGAAATTCTCTCGGAAGAAAAAGGCAATCAGCACGAAAAGCTTGTTTTTCGTGGGGACAGAGTTAGAAAACTGCTGCCCAAGACCTTACCCGCCGAAAGAACAGAAGAATATGTCTGCAAAGCACTTGAATATTACAACCGCTTTTTGCAAAGGCAACGCAGCCGTGATGAAAGGTAGTGTGGCTACAAATTTCACACATCCCCTTTCTTACAATCTAACCCCATATATTAACCAACAATACTAACCGAAAGATAAGTATGTGTTAGTAATTACCTACACACATAAGGTCTTACAAAATAAAGAAAAGGAGGTGGTTCCAATGGGCTAATTCGCATCTTTGTCTAAATCGGTTTTTGGTAGTACGATGTAGGCAAAGGAGGCGATATTATGAAAAGAATCGCAATAATTGTTTTGACGGTAATAATCGTTATGCTCACAGCTTGCGGACAGAGTGCAGTTGTAAAAGAACAGGATGTTCCTTCTTCGGCTGGTAATACAGAAATTACAACCGAAACAACCGTTCCTTCTACAACGGTTGAAGAAACGACAACCGAGCCCGAAACAACCGTAACAACGACCAAGAAAAAGGAGCAAACGACATCAAAGCAAACAACAACACAAAAACAGAGCACTACCAAACAACAAACCACTACGCAAAAGCAAACTACAACGAAGCCGAGCACAACGAAGGCGGCAACAACGAAAAAGGAAACAACCACCAAAAAGCCGACTACGACAAAAGCGGCAACTTGCACAAACAACGGCAATCACAGTCAAGCCTGTGGAAATATGGGCAGATGGTTTAATTCTAAGAGTGCGGTTAAAGCCTACGTTGATAAGGAAATGAAATATTGGGCTGACTTGGAGGAAAGCGGACAGATTACCCGCGAGGAATACTACAGGAAATGCCCATCCGGTTATGAGTGTTGGTCTTGCGGTTACTGCGGCAAGTGGACAGGAAATTTCAAATACTAAAATTTAATACTGAACCAATTTAGAGGGAAGATTAATCGCTATGAAAAATCTTCCCTCTTTTTTTGTTTCAGGGAAAGGAACCATTATTTGAAAAGATTATGTAAAAGAACAATTGCAATAATACTCGCGCTGTTGATGATTTTTTCCGTTACTCCTCCGCTTGTATTTGCTAATAGCGATGAGTGTACCGAACACAGCTATAATCACGCAACAACAGACTTAAAAACAGACGAAGCCATCGTCTGCGAGAATTGCGGAAAGAAAACGGTTCTTTTTATTGATGTCGGTTACGCGCCGATTAACCTTAACACCGTCATAGCAAACATCAATTTAGATGAATTTTCTGACGATGCTCAAGCGTATTTAAGGTTCAAGGCAAGATACAACGAGGAATATATATATTTCAAAAACACCGACAAAGATAAAACGCTCATTGTTGATAGCGTTTACAAGTATTCAAGGGTTACTGACGAAAACACCATAGAAAGAGTTCCCAAAAACAATAATATGCCGCGTGAATACACTATGCAGGGCACAACATATTTGTTTTCACTCTCGGAAGATGTATTTGACGACACGGGAAACTACGCAAACTTTTTCAATTATGATGAAATCTATGTAAGTCATGAGCACGTCCCCTGCTACAATCAGTACGAAAAGGTTACTGAGGAGGACGATGAATACTTCGTGCTTTCAGGAATTTGCAATAACTGTAAGGAGCCGTTAGACGATACCGTTATCGTAGACGCAGCAACCCCCGAAACCTATCCGACTCAGCATAGCAACCACATATATTTAACAAAGGAAAGCGTGTATATGTGGTATACGCCTATTAAGGCAATAGAACCCTACTGCTGCCTGTATGAAGCATTGCTCAATTATTATGCTTCGGCAGGAAGAGCCGTAGACGACCACTCAATGCTGTATATTGCAGAAGGCGCATATCAAAAGATGCTTGAGGATGATAAAGAATGTATTTGTATGTTCTGCGGCAAAACAGCAAACAAGGAAGGTCTTACAAAATGGGCTAATTTCGGAAATCTTGATATGAATTGGATAGAAAAAGAAGATTCATATTACTGCAAAGAGCTTGACCTGACAATAGCCAAAGAGGACAAGGACAAATATCCCGACAATATTGACTTTATCACATACGAAGAAAAGCCGATTACAGAGGATAACATTTGCCGTATGTTCATTTCAAGAGCTTCTCCGTATCGGCTGTATCTGATTAACCCTGCTCATTATATCTACTATGATGCAAACGGTGGAAACGGAACAATGCTTTCACAAGAGGTGTATTTCATCAATCACACAAAGCTGCTTGATAATGACTTTACTAAAGAGCACTCCGTTTTCAAGGGTTGGTCTTTGGATAAGGACGGAACCGAGTTGATTGAAGAAGGCAAAGAAATAGTCTTTACCAATCAGGATAGCAACAAGATGACGCTGTATGCCATTTGGGAGCTTAAGGACGCACGGGTTATCGTTAATTATGTTGATACAGACGGAAACGAAATTGCCGAAAGCGAAACAATAAACGGTAAAGTAACCGACAATTATGAAACAGAAGCGAAAGCAATTAACGATTATGAACTTTCCGTTACGCCTGCAAATGCAAAGGGCGTTATGACGGAAGATGATATTACCGTTAATTATGTTTACAAAGCAAAAGAAAAAGAAACTGTTGTTACTGAAGAGCCCACCACAGCAGACGAACCCACAACCATTAATGAGGAATCTGAGCCGACTACGACTGTTGAAACAACAACCGAGCCGACTACTACAGTTGAAGTCCCGACAGAAACGACAACAGAAACCACAACCTCAACAGAGGTTGCGGAGGAACCCTCTGCTGATGAGCCGACTACCGAAACAACAACAGAACCCGAAACAACCACATCAAAGAATACTAAAACAACAAAGACGAAGGTAGTTAATACCGGCGATGATAGGAACTATTACGTTTACTACGCCATATTAGCTGCCGTGTTATTATTTCTGCTTCTTTTAGTAAGAAAAATGATTAAAGAAAAGAAAGAAGGTAGCATTAATGGTCAGAATTAAAGAACGCATAAAAGGCATTATTGCCGTTTTACTCTCTTTACTGATTATCTTATCAGTCACACCTATTACCGTGTTCGCAGCAAGTGAAAACTTGGGCAGGGTTAGCGGCGGCAGCGATATTGATATTGACGTATCGTGGCATTACGGTCATCAACTTCACACGACCACTAAAAGCGGTACGACCTATCCGATATTCTGTATTGAATACGGAACCACCTCGCCCGAAAAGTCATATCTCAAGGCAAAGAGAGCAGGTTCAAGCGCTAAGGTCATTACAGCAGCCAAATGGATTTTCGCCGGCTACTATATGGAGCACGGCAATTCAATCAATTGGAAGGATATGGCTATGTGTCAGAAGAAGGTCTGGAGCATTATGGGCGACAGTACCTCTTGGGACTTTTCAAGCAGCGACTATAACGACTGGATTGAAAATGCCGAGAAGAATATGGAAAAGCTTGATACAAAGCCGTCGTTTCATAATACGAATGTCGGCACCATTACGGCAGGTACAAGCAAAACCATTACCGACTCCAACAAGGTCTTTAAGGATTATCCCGCTTTTACCATCAACAAGAACGGTATCAAAATGGTACACGAAGCGGGTACCAACAAACTTGTAATTACCATTGATAAGACTTGCACAAAAAACTCGTTCAAGATTAACAACGGCGATTATTACAAGGAAAACACAGGCGATGATGACGAACTTCTGCTCTTTTATCCCTACGGCAGTGAGGATTACCAGAAACTCATATATTCAGCCTACTACGACCCGATTTCGTTTGCACTTGACGGCGATATTGAGGTGCTCGGCTCTGCTAAACTGAAAAAGACTTCAGAGGATGGCAAAGTCAGCGGCATTAAGTTTACTGTTACAGGCGATGGTTATTCAAAAACAATGACTACCGACAGTAACGGTGAATGGGAACTTGATTATCTCGTTCCCGGTAAATACACCATTACCGAGGAAAGTATTGACAGATATGAGCCACAGAGCAGTAAGACAATTACTGTTAAATCAGGCGAAACGGCATCCGTGTCCTTCGGTAATGTTCTTAAAAAGGGCGATTTGCAGATTACGAAAACCTGCGAGGATGGACTCGTTGAGGGTATCAGATTCCATTTAACAGGCACGTCGCTTTCGGGTGCTGCTATTAACGAATACGCTACTACTAATTCAAGCGGCGTTGCCACCTTTAAGAATATCCTTATCGGTACGGGCTATGTCGTTGAGGAGGTTGATACGGCTATTCGTTATGTCATTCCCGACAGTCAGACCACTTCTATTAAGTGGAACGAGGTTACAAAAGCGAGTTTCACTAATAAGCTCAAAAAGTTTCGTGTTTCCGTAACAAAACAGGATAAGGAAAAGGTACACGCTCAGGGCGATGCTTCGCTTGCGGGTGCAACCTACGGTATCTATGATAACGGCAAACTCATTGACACCTATACCACAGATGAGAACGGCGAATTTACCACATCGTATTATGTATGCGGCGACCATTGGACAATCAAGGAAATCAGTCCGAGCGAGGGCTATCTGCTTGATAAGACAGTTTATGATGTCGGTGCACAGGCAAGGCTCTATACCGTTGAGTACAACACAACGAGCAATACCGTAAAAGAACAGGTCATCAAGGGTAACATCTCAATCATTAAGCACAGCGATGATGGCTCAACGCAGATTGAAACGCCTGAACCCGAAGCAGAGTTTCAGGTATATCTTAAATCCGCTGGCTCATATTCAAGAGCAAATGCAGACGAGAGAGATGTGCTTGATTGCAACGAGGATGGCTATGCTAAAACAAAGGATTTACCTTACGGCGTTTACACAGTTCATCAGACGAAGGGCGTTGATGGCTCGGAGTTTATTCAGGATTTTGACGTGTATATTGCCGAAAACGGCAAGACCTACAAATACCTGATTAACAATGCACCGTTCAAAGCGTATCTCAAAATCACAAAGGTTGACAGAGAAACAGGCAAGACCGTTCCCTACGCAGGCGCAGGGTTTGAAATCTATGATTCAAGCGGCAACAAAGTATCGCAGACCTTCACTTATCCGAAAAAGACAACCATCAGTACCTATTACACCAACGCAGACG
>JAILGO010000073.1 GCA_024696725.1 Eubacterium sp.
GAAGCGCGACGGCAAAACGCGCGGCGTTTTTTATCTAAGCGGAATAAGCTGCGGCTTGTATATTGTATGTAAAACTTAACAATCGTTATAAAACGCACTATATATAGTTATTGTGAAGCGCGTTATTTGACAAAGAAACAGCCGTTTGATATTATTATATTTAATAACGGTACTCCGCTTCAATGCGGAGAAAGAAAGCGGTTTTATGAAAAAAGGAATTAAATCGGCGGCAGCGGCTCTGATTGCGTTTACCGTGCTTTTAACCTTTGTATATATTACATGGGGAACGGAGTCGGGAGGCTCCGCCCACGTACACAGCTATAAGGCTACAGCCTTTAAAGACGGAAAAGTATATATAACCTGTGAAACGTGTTTTGAAACCGAAGAGGTTGATTTTGCGGACCGCTTAGCGCTTGAGGACGGTGCGATTGACCTTGTGGGCGACGGAATAATAAACGCGAAGGATTATGCTTATTTCATAAGAGAGTCGCATTATTATTCCGACCTTGAAAAAGCTGTAGGCGACTCCTGCTCGGGAGGCTTTGCGCGCTCCGACGCTGACGTGAAGAACGCTGCGGCGCAGCTCAGCTATATAAACGGCAGGGCTTTTATTACTCTCTTTTGCGACGAAAGCGGCGCCGAGAGCATTTCGCTTACAGCCGACGCGGTTATAAATCTTAACGGAAAAACGGTTGCATTTAAAGACGGCGGCGGGTTAAGCCTTTCGGCTGACGACTGTATTCTTAACGGAACTCTCAGCTCGGAGAACTCTGCGGGCGTTATAACCGTTTTATCGGGCAGCTCCGTTCTTAACGGTCTGACGGTTAACGGCAGCTTTACACAGAGTCTTTCGGAGCAGAGCAAGCTTATCAACGTGATAAACGGTTCTGCGGCGCTTAACGGCGTAAGCGTTAACGCGCAGGGAACGGGCGACGGAAGCTGTAATATTTACGGAGTTTATTCGGAAAGCGCTGCGCAGGTAAACGCCGACGGACTTGCGGTGGATATGAACTGTAACGGCTTCGCGAGAATTGAGGGCGCTGAGCTCGGCGGAGCCTCGGTTATAAACGGGTTCACGGCTAACGTTTTATCCGACGATTCGGGAACCTGGGGGATAAGAACGCTTCAGGGCTCGGATACGGTTATAAACGGCGCGGATATCTATTCCGCCTCGGCAAATACCGACCACGGCTTAGGTATGGTGCTCAACGGAAAAACGACCGTTAATTCAACCGCCGACGCACCCGTTCACTGCTTCGGTAAGCGGCAGGGGATTTCAACCTCGCCGTATGAAAAAACCATCGTCAACGGCGGAGAGTATTCCTCGTGCGAGCATATCGTTTACGTTACGGGTAACGCCGATTTTTATAACTGCGTATTTATCAACGCGCACAGAGAGGATTATTCAAATCCCGATTCTGCGTACTGCGTATATCTCGGGCACGACCGCTGTCCCGAAAACGCTGTCTGCAGCTTTTATTCCTGCCGCTTCGGCTCAACCGATTATTCGGGTAATAAATACGGCGCGGCGCTTGTATCTACAAACAATTATCATTACCGGTCGCTCAGGGATATTAATCTTTATGACTGCGATATCTATGGCGGAAGCTCAACGGTTTTCTGTTACAATTATCCCGACGGGAGTAATATTTCAACGGCGCGCTTCAACCTTTACGGTTCAACCCGTATATTCGCCAACAGTGCGGGCAATCCCGAGGTTTCCGGTCAAACGCTCGGCGCGTCGGTAAGCTCATGGAAAACGAAAACGCTGTATAACAGCAGTACAAATACGTATTCCGCGCGATTCCTCGGCGACAGATATATTTCGGGAAACTGCGCAAAGGTTAACACGGAAACGGGTGAGATAGAGGAGATATATCTTACCGCCGACGCTAACGTATATGATTACAGATAAAAAATCAGGCTGTCGTAAACAGCCTGATTTTTGTTTTGAAAGGTGAGCGCAGAGACCGCGGTTAATGCCGTCAGAGAATCAGGAGAACATTTCGGAGGAGAGGTATCTGTCGCCGGAATCGGGGATTAATACGACGATTTTTTTACCCGAATTTTCTTCACGCTTTGCAAGCTCTGCGGCTGCGGCGAGCGCGGCTCCGCCTGAGATGCCGATAAGCGCGCCCTCAAGTTTCGGGAAAGCGCTTCCGTATTCAAACGCGGTATCGTTATCAACCGTGATAATTTCGTCATAGATTTCCGTATCGAGAGTTTCGGGTATAAAATTAGCGCCTATGCCCTGAATACCGTGCACGCCGGCAACGCCCTTTGAAAGAAGGGGCGAGGAGGCGGGCTCGACGGCGATAATTCTTACGTCGGGCCTTTGCTCTTTAAGATATTTTCCCGTTCCCGACAGGGTGCCGCCCGTGCCGACGCCTGCGACGAAGATATCGACTCCGCCGTTTAAATCGTCATAGATTTCGGGTCCTGTCGTTTTATAATGCGTTTCGGGATTTACGGGGTTTGTAAACTGTCCCGCGATAATCGAATTCGGGTTTTCACGGTGAAGCGCTTCGGCTTTATCGACCGCGCCCTGCATACCCTTTGAGGCGGGAGTAAGAACAAGCTCCGCTCCGTATGCGCGCATAAGTCTTCGGCGCTCCTCGCTCATGCTTTCCGGCATTGTAATAACGACCTTATAACCCTTTGCCGCAGCATAAGCCGCAAGTCCTATCCCCGTATTGCCCGAGGTCGGCTCAATTATAACCGTGTCGGCGTTAAGCCTTCCCGACGCCTCAGCCTCGTCAACAATCGACTGACCGATACGGTCCTTTACAGAGCCGGCGGGGTGAAGATATTGAAGCTTTGCGTATATCTCCGCCTTAAGTCCGTACGCCTTTTCAAAGTTTTTTACGCGTACAAGCGGTGTATTTCCTATTAATTCCGATACCGAATTATAAAGTGCCATAGCGCGCCTCCGTGAATAATATAATGTAATAATATCATAAATAAACAGTTGCTTCAACGAAATTTTTTATAAATTATAAACGAGGAAACTATATGAAAAAGCGAGAAAAACGGAGAAAAAATGAGCAAGTAAAGATTATTTTAATTTTAGTGTTGACAAATTAAGCGGGTTTTGTTATTATATCAAAGTACTTTAAAATAATTTTTGGAGGAAACGATTATGTCAACATTTATGCCAAAGGCTGACGAAATCGAGCGCAAGTGGTACGTTATTGACGCTGCCGACAAGCCGCTCGGAAGAGTTGCTACAGAGGCTGCCGTTCTTCTCAGAGGCAAGCACAAGCCAATCTTTATGCCGAACACTGATTGCGGCGATTTCGTTATCATTATTAACACAGACAAAGTTGCACTTACAGGCGACAAGCTTGAAAAGAAGCTTTATCAGCATCATTCAGGCTATATCGGAAATCTTAAGACCGTTAAGTACGGAACACTTATGCAGGAAAAGAGCGATTTCGCTATGAAGCTTGCAGTTAAGGGTATGATTCCCGATACAACGCTCGGAAGAAAGCAGCTTACAAGATGTAAGATTTATAAGAACGCAGAGCACAAGCACGAGGCTCAGAAGCCCGAAGCTTGGGAATTTTAAGGGAGGTATGTAGCTTATGTATGAGTCAAATCCTTATTTCTACGGAACAGGCAGAAGAAAAGAGTCTGTAGCTCGTGTACGCGTTTATGCAGGTACAGGTAAAATTACAATCAACGACAGAGATATCGACGATTATTTCGGTCTTGAAACGCTTAAGCTTATCGTTCGTCAGCCTCTCGCACTTACAGAGACTGCCGAGAAGTTCGACATCGTTTGCCGCGTAAACGGCGGCGGCGTTACCGGTCAGGCAGGCGCAATCCGCCACGGTATCGCAAGAGCTCTTCTTCAGTACGACGAGAACCTTCGTCCCGCACTCAAGAAGGCAGGCTTCCTTACTCGTGACCCGAGAATGAAGGAAAGAAAGAAGTACGGTCTCAAGGCAGCACGCCGCGCACCGCAGTTCTCAAAGAGATAATCAGATTATCAAAAAGCGCTTCCTTTTCGGAGGCGCTTATTTTTATACGCTGTGTGAAAAAAACGCTTCCGTCAGGAAGCGTTTTTTATGTTAATTTAACTGCGCGTCGATGTTGCTGATTCCGACGACGAGGTATTCAATACCGTCTTTTACAAGCTTGGTAGCTTTAAGCGAAACGTATTCGTCGCTGTCCTCAAAGGTGAGTCTGAACGAAATCGTGAACGCTTTATGCTCGTTAATCGTTTTAATTACGTTCTCTCTTGTAAAGCGGCGCGCAACCCTTTCCGTATCAATCGGATTTACGCCCTCGATAAAGCTTTTCAGCGCGAAGGTAAAGAAGTTCTCTCCGCTTTTTGCAAGCCTCAGCTTCGAGTATTCGGCTACCGAGCTGTATTCGATAAATCTGTTGCTTGCAAGGTGAACGTAATAAATACACATATAATCCGAAGCAAGTGACTGGGCTATATCGGCGTAGTTTCCTGCGTCGTCGCGGAACGAGTACAGCGTTTCCATACCGACTATTTCCTCTTCCATACAGGAAATACCGATAATTACCTGAGGATTAACGTCGGGAACGAGCATCGCCTTAAGACGGTAATGCTTGGGCTCGCCGTTAACTAAAATACGGTAGTCGAGCGTGATACCCTGCTTCGAGTACATTGTATCCATAAACCGCTCTCTGTCGAACGCCTTTTTAAGCTTTGCGCGGTCGTCCTCAAAAATCAGCTCCTCGGATTTTGAAAACGCCTCAAAGAAATCGTCGCCCGCGGTTTTCAGTCCGAGCGAAATATAGTTTTCATCCTCTGAGATTGACTCGAAGGAATAATTCTGAGCGTCTATAAGATATACCGTTTGGTACTCCGAAAACAGCGCGTTAATATATGAGTCAAGGTCAACGCGTCGGGATTCCGGGTCGGAGTTAAGGGCGGATTCAATTTTTGAAAGCACGTCGTTTCTGAGCGGGAACGGCTTTTTTATATAATCAACAGCGCCGAGAATAAGTCCCGCCGCCTCGTTATCGTCTGCGGAGGCGAGCACTATAACGGGAATATCCTTTAAAGCGGAGTCCTTTTTTACCTCCGAAAGAAATTCAATCCCGTTCATATACGGCATACTTAAATCAAGCAGAATAAGCGAAACGCTGTTTTCGTGCTTAAGAAGGTTAAGCGCCTTCTGGCCGTCGGTAGCGAATTTAATATCGTAAACGTCGCCTATCATTACCGACATCATTTCAAGATATACCGTGCTGTCGTCAACCATAAGTAAGGTTTTTTTATCCGTATTCATATTATTCACCCTTTCCGGTAAGGCGTTTATTTACATTCTTTATATTATCGTAACAAAAACAGCGGAAAAAATCAACTGTTTGTAAAGCTATTCGATTTACAGAAGCGAAAATGTATAAAAAATGCGGCTGTACGATTTTTAGTACATGAAACGCACGTTCTATTTACTAATCGCGCCGACTGTGATAAATTGATATTATCAACTATACGGCGGTGTATCCATGACAGACGAAGAAAGATTAAATAAAACGGATTTACTCGACGGCAAATCGGACGACAAGGAGGTTATCTGGGCGGTAAATTATCTGCTCGGACTTCCCGATGATGACGACCTGCCGATATTTGCATAGGAGGCGAGAGGCTGTATGAAGCTTTTACATTTAGCGGATTTACATCTCGGTAAAAGGGTAAACGAGTTCCCTATGATTGAGGACCAGAGGTATATCCTTATAAAAATACTGAATATTATTGACGAAGAAAAGCCCGACGCGGTTATTATCGCGGGCGACGTCTACGACAAGGCGCTGCCCTCGGTTGAGGCGGTTGAGCTTCTCAGCGGCTTTTTAAACAAGCTCGCGGAAAGAAGGCTTGAAACCTTTATTATCAGCGGAAATCACGACAGCGCGGAAAGGCTTTCCTTTGCGCGTGAGCTGATTAGCGCCGCGGGTATTCATATCGCGCCCGTTTATAACGGAAAAACCGAGCCGTTCACCCTCAGCGACGGATTCGGCGAGGTGAATATATATATGCTTCCGTTCGTTAAGCCCGTTCACGTAAGACAGGCGTTCCCCGATAAAGAAATAAGCGGATATAACGACGCTGTCGGACTTGCCGTTAAAGAGATGAACGCGGATTTCGCCAAGCGGAACGTACTCGTTACGCATCAGTT
Source organism: Eubacterium sp. (assembly GCA_024696725.1). GTDB lineage: Bacteria > Bacillota > Clostridia > Oscillospirales > Acutalibacteraceae > Eubacterium_R. Next base: position 6,159 of record JAILGO010000073.1, read on the forward strand.
CGTTACGGGTGCCGTTACCTGCGACAGCGAGGAGCTTTCCGTCGGCGGAACGGACGGAGTCAGCGCCGGACTTTTCGACGGCTTTGATTACGTTGCGCTCGGTCATATTCATTCTCCTCAGCAGGTTAAGCGCGAAACCATGCGTTACGCGGGTTCTCCGCTTAAATACTCCTTCTCGGAAGCGAACCATAAAAAATCGGTTGTAATAGCCGAGCTCTGTGAGAAGGGAAACGTGAAAATCAAAACGGTTCCGCTTATCCCGGAATTCGATATGGTCGAAATACGCGGAAAATACGACGAGCTTATGGCAAAGAGCTATTACGAGAAGCTGAACACGAAGGATTATTATCATATTACCCTTACCGACGAGGATGATATTCCCGACGCTATGAACAAGCTCAGGTGCGTATATCCTAAAATTATGAAGCTGAATTACGATAATAAACGAACAAGAACGGAGTCCGTCGTTCACGAGGGTGCGGACGAAACCGAAAAGTCTCCCGTTGAGCTTGTCGGCGAGCTGTATCAGCTTCAGAACGGAAGAGCTCTCGATGAAAAGCAGGAGGAATATCTCGGCGGGCTTATCGGGAAGATATGGGAGGTGGCAAAATGAGACCGTTAAAGCTTACGCTTTCAGCCTTCGGACCCTATGCCGATAAAACCGTAATCGAGCTTGACAGACTCGGTAAAAGCGGTATTTATCTTATTACGGGCGACACGGGCGCAGGTAAAACCACGGTATTCGACGCGATAGCCTTCGCGCTTTTCGGCTCTGCGAGCGGCGACGTAAGACAGAGCTCAATGTTCCGTTCAAAGTACGCCAAGCCCTCAACCCCGACCTTCGTTGAGCTTGAATTTGAATATAAAAAGAAGCGCTATCTTATCCGACGTTCACCCGAATATACGCGTCCTAAAAAGAGCGGCGAGGGCGAAACCTCCGAAAAAGGAAGCGCGGAGATGATTTTACCCGACGGACGCGCCGTAACGGGCTTAAAGGAGGTTACGGCTAAGGCAGAGGAGCTCCTCGGTATAAACAGAAATCAGTTTTTACAGATAGCAATGATTGCTCAGGGCGAGTTCAGACGGCTGCTGGACGCCGATACCGCTTCAAGAACGGAAATCTTCAGGCGTATATTCAAAACCGAGCCGTTTAAAGAGCTTCAGGACAGCGTTAAAAGGGATGCGCTCGACGCCGAAAATGAGGCGAAGGAAGCAAAACGAAGCATTAAACAGTATGCCTCGGGAGTTAAATGCGACGCTGACAGCACCTTCGGGCTTGAGCTTGAACGCGCGAGAAACGGCGAGATGCTTCTCGGCGATATTACCGACCTTATAGGAAAAATTGTAAGTGCAGACGAAAAGAAGCTTGAAGATACCGAAAAGCGCTATGCCGCCGCCGACGAGGCGCTCGGTAAGACGAGAGCCGAAGCCGAGCTTTACAGAAAGCAGGAGGAAACGAAGGCGGCTCTTGAAAAGAACAAGCGCGAAGCCGCAATAAAAAAAGAGGCTCTCGATTCAGCGAAAGCCGCTTACGGCGCCGCGGAAAAGAATAGTCCGGAGCGGGAAGCGGCGGCGAAAAGTGTTATTGAGCTTGAAAGCAAAATGAGCAGCTTTGACGAGCTTGAAAGAACCGAAAGGGAGCTTATTTCGGCAAGAGAAAAATATAAAGCGGCGCAGGAGCTTGAAAAGTCTGCGACGGCAAAAAGCGAAGAGATAAAAGCGGAGCTTGAAAAAAGCGAAAAGCGGCTTGAGGAGCTCGGAGAAACCGGCGCGGGACTTGAACGCCTTAAAGCAGAGCTTGAAAAAATCAACGCCGCGCTTGAGGATAAAAAGGGCTTCGACAGCAGGCTCGAAGCGTATAAAACAGCTTCAAAGCGGTATAACACGGCGCAGGCTGAAGCAGCGGAGGCAATTAAGAAATACGAGGCGGTAATGAGCGAATACTCGAAGGTAAACGCCGCGTTCCTTGCCGAGCAGGCGGGTATTCTCGCTGAGAGGCTCAGCGACGGAGAAGCCTGTCCGGTATGCGGCTCAACCGCGCATCCAAAGCCTGCCGTTAAGTCGGTAAGCGCTCCGTCGGAGGACGACGTAAAGCGCGCAAAGGCTGAAGCCGAAGCCGCTTCGGCGCAAAGCACGAAGCTCAGTAACGCCGCAGCGGCGCTTCGCTCGGAGGCTCAGACTCAGAAGAGCGAAATAGAAGCAGCCGCCGAAAAACTGTTTAACGGCGCAGACGGTAAGGATTATTACGCTCTCTCCGAAGAGCTCGGTAAGAAGCTCGCGCAGGCGAGGGAAAATCAGCTTTCGCTTATCAGCGGCGAGGAAAAGAAAAACAGGGAGCGCGGCGAGCTTGAAAAGGGCATTCCGCAGCTCAGGGAATTAAAGGAAAAATACGACGGCGAGGCGGCGAAGCACCGCGAGGAAATGTCTTCGCTCAACACCGCGGGAAGCGAGCTGAGAAAAAGCTCAGACAGACTTAAGAAAGAGCTCGGCTTCGGAAATAAGGCTGAGGCTGAAAAGGAGCTTAAGCTCAGAAAAGAGAAGCTTGCGGTACTTGAAAGCGAGTTTAACGTCGCAAAGGAGAGCCTTGAAAAAGCCAAAAGCGAGTATTCGGGTCTTGAGGGTGAACGAAAGGGACTTGAAAAGGCTCTTAAGGAAGCGACGGCTCTTGATATTGAAGCGCTCAGAACGAGAGAGGCGGAGCAGAGCGCGCTTAAGGCAGCGCTTGATAAAGAAAAAACCGAACTCTCCGCAAGGCTTACCTCAAACCGGGCGATTATCGGGGATATCAAAAAACGGGCTGAGGCGCTTTCAAAAACAGAGAACCGTCTCGTTATGCTTGAGTCGCTCTCTAAAACGCTAAACGGAAACGTTTCGGGTAAGAGCAGGGTTCAGCTTGAAACCTTTGTTCAGATGAAATATTTTGACCGTATAATAAACAGGGCAAACGTAAGACTTCTTGAAATGACGAATTCTCAGTATGAGCTTGTGCGCCGTGAGGCTTCGGGCAGAAAAGCCCAGACGGGACTTGAGCTCGACGTCAAGGACCATTACAACGGCACGGTAAGGAGCGTGGGCTCGCTTTCGGGCGGTGAAAGCTTTAAGGCTTCGCTTGCGCTTGCGCTCGGGCTTTCGGATGAAATTCAGTATTCGGCGGGCGGAATACAGCTTGATTCTATGTTCATAGACGAGGGCTTCGGCTCGCTTGACGAGGAATCGCTTCAGCAGGCGCTTAAGGTTCTTATCGGCATGGCGGGCGAAAACCGTCTTATCGGAATAATCTCGCACGTCGGCGAGCTGAAAACAAAAATAGACAAACAGATTAACGTTACTAAAAAACACGGCGCGGAGCTCGGAAGCAGAATAGAGCTGATAGTATAAGAAACGCCGCAGACCTCAGGTCTGCGGCGTTTCTTCGCGTTTTATTTCATAAATTTGTCTATCGCGTCGGAAAGCTCGTCGAGCATTTCGGTATCATTATCCTTAACGGCGTGTACTATACAGTGCTCAAGATGATTTTTAAGAATTACCTTGCCCGTATTGTTTATCGCGGATTTTACCGCGGCGAGCTGAATAAGCACCTCGCTGCAGTCCTCGTCGGCCTCTACCATACTTTTAACCTTCTGAAGATGACCGATAGCGCGCGCAAGGCGGTTCGAAACCTCTTTTATATGCTCCTGTGAATGATGATGTGAATGCTCCATACTTTTTCCGTTTCTTATTTAAAATAATTTACGCCGCTTTCAAAGATTTTCATATCCTTTTCAAACGGAACGTTTGCGTAAAGATTTTCGCCCTTTCTCTCGCAGTGTCCCATCTTACCGAGAACGCGTCCGTCGGGAGAGGTTATACCCTCAACAGCGCAGACCGAGCCGTTCGGGTTAAACGGCATAGCGTCGGTAACCTCGCCGCCGAGGTCGACGTACTGAGTAGCAACCTGACCGTTTTCAATAAGCTTTTTCATAACCTCGTCGGTTGCGACGAAGCGTCCCTCGCCGTGAGAAATCGGAATTGCGAAAACGACGCCAGCGTTAACCGAGCTGAACCACGGCGACTTAACGCTTGTAACTCTTGTATACGCAATCTGGGATATATGTCTGCCGATTGTATTGAAGGTAAGAGTCGGGTCGGTTTCCTTAGTTTCGGTAATTTCACCGTACGGAACGAGACCGAGCTTGATAAGCGCCTGGAAGCCGTTACAGATACCGAGCATAAGACCGTCGCGGACGTTGAGAAGTCTCGAAACCGCCTCGCTGACCTTCGGGTTACGGAGAGTCGTAGCGATAAACTTGCCCGAGCCCTCGGGCTCGTCGCCGCCCGAGAAGCCGCCCGGAAGCATAACAATCTGGGCGCTTTCGATTTCCTTAACCATCTTATCAATGGTTTCATTGATTGCGGCTGAGGAGAGGTTGTTAACTACGAGAATCGAGGTCTCGGCGCCTGCTTTTTCAAAGGCGCGCGCCGTGTCGATTTCACAGTTCGTTCCGGGGAAGGCGGGAATGAATACCTTCGGCTTAGCGACTCTGTTTTTATTAATGAATACCGAGCGCTCCTTATAAAGCGGAACGTCAAACGGCATCTTTGCCTTTTTACCCGAATCCGTCGGGAATACCTTTTCGAGCTTCTTCGTCCACTCGCCGATAAGGTCGTCGGCTGTATAAACCGTGCCGTCGAGAATGAATACGGAATTATCGTTCGTCGTACCGAGAAGCACGCCGTCGTAATCGTCAGCGTTTTTAACCTCGATTACAAACGAGCCCTGAAGCGGAGCGAAGAGAGTTTCCTTCGAAAGTCCCTGAGCGAAGGTAAAGCCGAGCTTATCGCCGAACGCCATTTTGCATACGCACGCTGCCGCGCCGCCCTCCTTTACAACGGAGGCGGAGAGGATTGAGCCGTCGCGGATACCGCTGTAAACGCTCATCATAACGTCCATAGCCGCGTCGAAATCGGGGAGTCCGCTCTCTTCGTCTACGGGGATTTCTATAAGCTTAACGGCGCTTGAGCTTCTCTTGAACTTCGCGGAAACGGTTTTTGAAGCCTCGCTGATACCTACGGCGAAGGAAACGAGCGTAGGCGGTACGTCAAGCTCGTTGAACGAGCCGCTCATACTGTCCTTACCGCCGATTGAAGGCGTACCGTAGCCGAGCTGAGCGGAGAGCGCACCGAGAAGTGCGGCGGCAGGCTTGCCCCAGCGCTTCGGATTATCGCCGAGTCTTTCAAAATATTCCTGGAAGGTGAGTCTTGCTTTTGAGGGGTCGCAGCCGACAGCCGCGAGCTTTGCAAGGCTTTCGGTTACCGCGAACGCGGCGCTGTGGAACGGCGACCAGGAGCTGAGCTTCGGAATAAAGCCGTAGGACATAACGGTTGCCGTATCGGTTTCACCCTCAAGAAGCGGAATTTTAGCAGCCATAGCCTCCTCGGGAGTGAGCTGATATTTACCTGCGTAGGGCATAAGCACCGTAGCGGCGCCGATTGAAGAGTCGAAACGCTCAACAAGTCCCTTCTGTGAGCAGACCTCAAGGCGTGAAAGGTTAGCCTTGAGAGCTTCGGCGGCGCTCATATCCTTAAGCGCCTCGGGGACCGCGGTGCGGTAGCTCTTTTCATCGGCGGCGGTAATTTCAGCCTTAGCGTGCTGAACCACGCCGTTAGTATTTAAGAAGTCGCGGCTGAGGTCGACAATCTTATCGCCTCTCCACGTCATTTCAAGTCTGTTTTCGTCGGTTACGACTGCGACAACGGTTGCCTCAAGGTTTTCCTCGTCGGCAAGCGCCGCAAATTTTTCAACGTCGTTTTTATCTATAACGACAGCCATTCTCTCCTGGCTCTCGGAAATTGCAAGTTCGGTTCCGTCGAGACCGTCGTATTTCTTCGGTACCTTGTCGAGGTCGATTTTAAGTCCGTCGGCAAGCTCGCCGATAGCTACGGAAACGCCGCCTGCGCCGAAGTCGTTGCAGCGCTTAATGAGGGTTGCGACCTCTTCGCGTCTGAACAGACGCTGAATTTTTCTTTCAGTCGGGGGATTACCCTTCTGAACCTCTGCACCGCAGGTTTCAATAGACATTGAGTTGTGCGCCTTTGACGAGCCGGTTGCGCCGCCGCAGCCGTCGCGTCCCGTGCGTCCGCCGAGAAGAACGATTACGTCGCCCTTCTGAGGCACCTCGCGGATAACGTTTTTCTTCGGGGAAGCGCCGATAACCGCGCCGATTTCCATTCTCTTTGCAACATAGCCCTCGTCGTAAAGCTCGACTACCTGGCCGGTTGCGAGACCTATCTGGTTACCGTAAGAGGAATAGCCCTGCGCCGCGCCCGTGGTAATTTTACTCTGCGGGAGCTTTGCGGGGAGAGTTTTTTCAAAGGGAACCGTCGGGTCGCCCGAGCCCGTAATACGCATAGCCTGATAAACGTAGGCTCTTCCCGAAAGCGGGTCGCGGATAGCGCCGCCGAGACAGGTTGCCGCGCCGCCGAAGGGCTCGATTTCCGTCGGGTGATTGTGGGTTTCATTTTTGAACTGAACGAGCCACGGCTCCTTTTTACCGTCGATTTCAACCTCGACGTTGATTGAGCAGGCGTTGATTTCCTCACTCTCGTCAAGGTCATCGACGAGACCGCGCTTTTTAAGCGCCTTCGTACCGATACAAGCTATATCCATAAGGCATACGAGCTTGTCCTTTCTGTCGCCGTACACCTCGTTTCTTACGGTAAAATAATCCCCGAGCGCCTTTTCAACGGCTGCGGAATATCTTCCCTCGTCAACCTTTATTTCGTCAAGCTGGGTTGCGAAAGTTGTATGGCGGCAATGGTCGCTCCAGTAGGTGTCTATAACCTTGAGCTCGGTAAGAGTCGGCTCGCGGTTTTCGTCGTTTTTAAAGTAATCGCGTACCCAGCATAAATCCGCTACGCTCATAGCGAAGCCCATTGATTTATGGTAGTCGGCGATTTCTCCGTCGCTCATAGAGATAAAGCCGTTAATTCTTATTATATCTTCGGGAATATCGCTTTTAATGTCAAGTGTTTCGGGAAGGTCCGCAGAAGCCTCGCGACTTTCGACGGGGTTGATAATATACGCCTTGATTTTATCGAATTCGGCGTCGGTGATATCTCCCTTAACCGCGATAACCTTAGCCGAAGCTACGGTAGGCCTTTCACCGGCGGTTAAAAGCTGAATACACTGAGCGGCGCTGTCGGCGCGCTGGTCGTACTGACCCGGCAGGTATTCCGTTACAAAATATTTCCAGCCCTCGCCGAAGCTTACGCTTTCGTATACATTGTCGAGGTTAGCCTCTGAAAATACCTGACGCACGGCGCGGCTGAACTCCTCCTCGCTGAGTCCTTCGGCGTCGTAGCGGTTTATTATTCTTAAATCCTCGAGTGCGGTAATACCAACATTGTCTCTTAAGTCCTTAAGAATGTTTCCCGCCTCGATATCGTTGCCCTTTTTCTTTTCTGCAAAAATTCGGTAAACCCTTGACATAAGCTTCTCCTTTTTTGTTTCTTTAATTAATTATAATAGCATAACAGAGTGTTAAATACAATATTAATTTATTGTTAAATGTGATATATTTCGGATGACTAATTCATAATAATATGGTATAATCAGCTTGTAAAACGATAAAGATGAATGGGGGCGGATGATACGGACAGCTTTGAGGATATAGCCTTTGAGGTTGAATTTATGTCCTGCGTTACGGATAAGGCGGATAACCTTAAGGTTACGGAAAGCGACAGCCACTTTTCCGAATTTACCGGCGTGCATCCGAGCAAGATAAACGAGGGCAAGCTCTGTTTTCTTGACCTGATAATACATAAAGAGAGAGAAGCTGTAATGAAGCAGCTTTGTAAGAAGAACTCACCGTACGCTTATCTTGATTTTTATATAAAAAATAAAAACGGCGACTACGTACACGTTTACTGTATCGCACAGAGCATTAAGGGTACGACGCTTTGCCGTCTTGCGCTCGCCGACGTGTCTCAGAACGCGCGTAAAACCGAAGCGCTGAAACAGAAAAACGAAAACATTAAGCACCTCGTTGAAATGGTTGAGGGCGGAGTCTGTGTTTTCAAGGTTAACAGGGATATGCTCTTTAACGTCAGCTATATGAATTCGGCTTGCTGCCGTCTTTTCGGAATAGCGCCCGGCGCGTACGTCGATAATGTATACAAGCTCGAGGAGCTTATCTATAAGGACGATAAAAGCGAGGTCTATCAGGCTATAGGAAAGGCGCTCGCGACTAAAAAGCCGATTGACCTTGAGGTCAGGGTTATTACACACAGAAACAGCTATACCTGGTGTAAGCTCAATTCCGCAATCCAGCGTATCGACGACGACGGACTTCCCGTTTTTCACGCCGTTTTTACCGATATTTCAAGGATAAAGACGGCGGAGCAGAAGGCGGACACTCAGCGCGATATTTTAGTCGGTATTTTTAAAAACCTCCCCGGACCGCAGTTTTATACCGACCTTGAAACTCCGCTTAAGCCTGAGATAGTATCGAGGGATTTTATGAAGCTTATAGGCTATTCGAGAACCGAGTTTTTTGAAACGCTCGGCGGCGACTTAAGGAAGCTGATTGTCCCCGGAGACAGCCTGCGCGCTGAAAATGAGATTAAAACCCGCGCCGCTCACGACGGTACGCTCGAGGTTGAATATACCGTGATTACAAAAACGGGCGAGCGCGTAAAGGTAGCGGATAAGCGCCGAATCGTAAACGGCGAAAACGGGGAGCGTTCAACGCTCGGAATACTTACGAGGATATAAAAAAATCACCGCGGTCGCGGTGATTTTTTATAATGTGAAATACGTGATATAAAGCTTATGCTTTACGGTGAAGGCTTCGGGGTATTCCCGAAGCATTTTTATATGCGCTTCGCTCCATTTTTCAAAGCTTTCCCTATCCATTGAGGCGAGCGTTCCGCGGCAGGCGCACATTCTTCCGTGCCAGCTTTCGCGGGTGAAGGGAATATCAGAGAAGAATTCCTCCGTTTTTCTTCCGTCAAAAAGGTCGTCGAAAACGTCGGCGTATACCTTTTCTCCGCCGTTCCAGCTTTCGTTATACTTTTTTACAAGCTCAACGCTTTTTGAAGCTATGCCTCCGTCGAGCGACCAGTCCATATAGATTTTTATAAACCTGCCGCGGGGCTTCAGCAGTCTTTTGATTTCGGATTTGATTTTTTCACGGTCAAAATATAAAAAGCACTGCGCGGCGGTTATAGCGTCAAAGCTTTCGTCGGGGAGTCCCGTGCTTTCGGCAGGGGAAACGAAATAATTTATATTCATTCCGCTTTTTTCAGCCGTTTCTCTTGCGAAGCGGATTTGCTCTCCGGATATATCAACGCCCGTTATTCCGGCGTTCGGATTATACAGGTTCTGCGGAAGAATTCCCGTACCCGTTCCGATATCGAGCCACGAGCTGCCGTCGGCGGCAACGCCGAGCTCCTTCAGCCTTTTATACAATTCAACGGGATAAATATCCCTGTACCGCGAGTAAGCCTCCGAGGTGAGTCCCCAGTCGAAGCCCTTTCCGCCGTCGATGTTTTTATCGTTAATCATTCTGTCCTCCGAAAAAGCTGCCGAAAACACGGGGTAATCGGCAGCTGAAGATAACTTATTAATACTTGACGGGAGTTGAGGAGAGGTATTTATTAACCATAAGCGCTACTTTGAATACGATAGCGTCGTCGAATTCTCTCAAATCAAGACCCGTAAGCTTTTTAATCTTTTCAAGACGGTATACAAGAGTGTTTCTGTGGACGAAAAGCTTTCTCGACGTTTCCGAAACGTTGAGATTGTTCTCAAAGAATTTCTGTATAGTGAAGAGAGTTTCCTTATCGAGACTTTCAATGGAGCCCTTCTTGAACACCTCTTTTAAGAACATATCGCAAAGCGTCGTCGGAAGCTGATAGATAAGTCTTGCGATACCGAGATTTTCATAGCTGATAATAGAGCGCTCGTTATCGAACACCTTGCCGACCTCAAGGGCAACCTGTGCCTCCTTAAAGCTTTTAGCAAGCTCTTTAATGCCCGTAACGCAGACGCCGATACCTACAATCGCCGTACAGTAGAATTCGGTAGAAAGCGTGTCGCAGATTGACTGCGCGAGCTTTTCCAAATCCTTTGTTTCAATATTTGAGCGGACCTCCTTGATAAGAGCGATATCCGTTTCGTTAATATTTATAACGAAGTCCTTGCTCTTGTCGGGGAAGAAGTTCTGAATAATATCGTATACCGATACGTCGGTATTCTGGGTAATTCTTATAAGAAATACAACTCTCGTGGCGTCGTTATTGAAATGCAGTTCACGCGACTTAATATAAATATCGCCCGGAAGAATATTATCAAGAATTACGTTCTTTACAAAGTTTGAACGGTCGAATTTTTCGTCGTTGTTCTTTTTAATCTGTTCAAGCGCTATGGCGATAATTCCCGCGTAGTGACGGCTCGAATCGTCCGTACCTTCAACGAAAACGGCGTACTCCGGATGAGCGCTGTCGCCGAAAGCCTTATAGCTGCACTGGTCGACGCAGATAAGGGGACCGTTAAATACTCCGGCAGAGATAACGCCCTTGCGCACCTCGCCGATAAGCTGAAGCTCGCTTGAAGCGATGATGGTTCCGCTCTCGTCGACGACGCCGATAAGACGGTCGATAGCCTCTCTCATTTGATTTATAACGCCCTGAAATAACCTGTTTGGCATATAGTTAAACCTCCTCGGTTGGTATAAACGATAATAATGCACAAAAAAACATTAAGCTGTTTGTATATATTATACAATGAGCTTAATGCTTTTGCAACCTTTTTAACAAATTTTATTAAATTTTTTTGTCGATTTTGCATAATTAAGACAAGTAACACAATATATAGTATGTGCTAATTGTCGGTTACCTGCTATTTTGAAGCGTTATTTTTTCAAGCTCGTCGGCGGTTATATACCTGCACCCGCCCTCGCCGAGCTTTTCGTCGAGAGAAAGTCCTCCGATAGCCGTGCGCTTAAGCGCGGTTACCGTTATCCCGTGCTTTTTAAACATTCTCTTAACCTGGTGATACTGCCCCTCGCGAAGCACGACCTCCGCGACGGTGCTGTCTTTATTCAGCGCCCGAAGCTCCGCGTGTAAAAGCTTTTCATTTCCGAGCTCCATACCGTTTTCGAAATCAGCTTTTACCGCGTTGTCGAACGGCTTGTCCAGATTAGCAATATACGTCTTATCGACGTGGCGCTTAGGGCTTAAAATACCGTGAGCGAAGGCTCCGTCGTCGGTAATAAGCATAAAGCCGGTTGTGTCCTTATCGAGCCTGCCGGCAGGGAAGAGTCCGCGGCGCTTCATTTCCTCGGGCAGAAGGTCGAGCACGGTCTTTTCGCGTTTATCGTCCGTCGCGCTGACATAGCCCGCAGGCTTGTTCATCATTATATAAACGAACTCGTTTTTTGAGAGCGTTTTTCCGTCAGCCTCAACTGAGTCGCCGTCGCCGCATTTAAAATCGGAGCTTGTAACAGGCGCTCCGTTAACCGTAACGCAGCCTTTTTTTATAAGCGCCTTTGCGTCGTTTCGTGAAATATTCAGTTCTCTCGAAATAAGCTTATCAAGTCTTGTCATCATTAATTAATGCGATTAAAAAGCCGCTGTCGGCTGATGGGTCGCAGAGGTCTGCGCCTATCAGCTTACCGTCGAACACCACAAGGTTTGCGGTAACGTTCGGATTGTTTTTATAGTTAGTAATCTTATAGGTGTAAATAACCGCGCTTTTTCCCTTATACGGTTCAAGGTCGAAGCCCTGCTGTTTCTGAATCTTATTATAATCCGTGTAAACCGCGTTGAATTCCGACGGAACGGTAATCTCCTTTTTCTCCTCGCTTCCGTCGGCTTCGTAGCCGTAAGACGAGAGAAAGGCTCTGCGCTCGTCGGCGGTCGAGCAGCTTATACTCTTATTTACGTTTTCGGCTTTTTCGGGGTGGTTTACCGTAAAGGTGAGAATAATTACGATTATTCCCGTAAGCGCAAGCACCGCGCCGAATAATGTTTTAGGCTTCGCCTTGATAGTCAGAATCTGCATAGTATCACCTGTTAATACTATGCGGTAGCGTCAGATAATATAATCAAATAATTTCTTCAGCCTGCCGAGCGAGACGGTCGCTTCAAGATAAAGTCCGTCGTCCCTGTATTCCTCTCTGTGAACGGCGCCCTCTCGTGCGAGGCTTGCGTCGGACAGCTTATCGTACGGAATAAGCAGGCTGACGCGCTTTTTTGTAACGGGGAGAGCGTTTTCAACCGCCTCTAAAAGCCCGTCGATACCATCGCCCGTAAGCGCGCTGATTTTTACGCTGTTTTCAAAGAAATCGAAATCAAGGCTGTCCGCCTTATCGCACTTATTCAGCACGTTGATTATCGGCTTCGAGTCCGCGCCGAGTTCGTGCAAAACGTCGAGCGTTACCGAAATATGCTCGGCGCAGTCCCTGCTTGAAGCGTCGCAGACGTTAAGAATAACGTCTGCCCAGACGGCTTCCTCAAGAGTAGACTTGAACGCGTCAACGAGCTGATGCGGCAGCCTTCTTACAAGTCCTACGGTGTCGATAAGCATAATCTCGCTTCCGCCGGGGAGAGTAAGTTTTCTTGCGGTCGGGTCAAGCGTTGCGAAAAGCTTGTCCTCCTGTAGCACTCCCGCACCCGTAAGACAGTTTAGCAGGGTGGACTTACCCGCGTTCGTATATCCTACTATCGCGACGCACAGCGCACCGTTTTTTCTTCGCCTTTCGTGAAGCTGATTGCGGCGCTTTTCCACTCTGTCGAGCTCGCGCCTTAAAGCTTCAATGCGGTGACGGATATGACGTCTGTCGGTTTCAAGCTTGGTTTCGCCCGGACCTCTCGTACCGATACCGCCGCCGAGCCTTGAAAGCGCCGTACCCTTTCCGCTGAGGCGCGGAAGGGAATATTTAAGCTGAGCGAGCTCGACCTGAAGCTTACCCTCGCTCGACCTCGCGCGCGATGCGAATATATCGAGAATAAGAGTCGTTCTGTCGATTGTTCGGGTTGAGGTAATGTTTTCGATATTCCTGACCTGAACGGGCGAAAGCTCGCTGTCCGAAATAATCAGGTCTATATCGTTGTTTTCACAGAAGAAGGCGATTTCCTCAAGCATACCCTTACCGATATAGGTCGCGGCTACGGGTACAGCGCGCTTCTGTATCGCATAGGAAACGACCTCGGCACCGCTCGTTTCAGCGAGCTGTTCAAGCTCGGAAAGCGAAGCCTCGGCGTCGTATTCCCCCGTGTCAAGCGAGATTAAAAAAGCGCGTTCCTTTTCGTTTTTTATTTCCATATTACTTACGGTATTTTTCGGCTACCGCCTGCATTACCTTATTCGCAACGGGACCTGCCGTGCGGCTTCCGGAGTTACCGTTTTCGATAGCGACAACGAAGGCGTAGGGACAGGCTTCGTCGTCCATAAAGCCCGTAAACCAGGCGATATTATGCTCGTCGTAGCTGTCTATCTGAGCGGTTCCGCTCTTGGCGCAGAGCTTTAGTCCCTCATAGTTATAGTCGCCGTACTGCTCCTTGATATTATAGCGCAGCATTGATTTCATGGTATCCGCGGTCTCGGGAGTCATCATTTGCGTCTTATTAGCCGGGAGGGTTATGTTCAGTACGTTGCCCGCCTGACTCGCAAGACTCTTTACTACGTTGAACGAAACCGCCTGACCGCCGTTTGCGACGGCGCTTACGATTCTTAACATCGTAATCGGCGCAATTCTCGTATCGCCCTGACCGATACCCGTCCAGCCGAGCTTATCGGCTGCGGTGTTTTTAAGCACGAATTTTCCGGGATAGCAGTTTATGTCGCCGCTGATTTTTATTACCGAGCCGATACCAAGCTCCTTTGCGGTAGCGTTGAGCTTTTCCTCGCCGAGCTCGATAGCTATCTGAGCGAAAGCTGAGTTACAGCTTTTAGCGAGCGCGTCCTTAAAGTTAATCTTATGACCGTGGTCGGCGTTACAGGTAATCTCGACGCCCTTTTCGGGCTGATAAGCGCCTGAGCAGTCCCAGGTTCTTTCAAATATATCGGGAATGTTCTCGACAGCGCAGATTGCGGTTACAATCTTGAAGGTTGAGCCGGGTACGTAACGCGCCGAAAACAGGCGGTTGATATATACGCCCGCGTAGTCCTCGTTTGTTTCAAGGTCGTCGGGGACGTTGTTAACGTCAAAGGTCGGGTTTGAAACGCAGCAGATTATATCGCCCGTTTTATAGTTAACCACGCCGACGGTACCCATTCTTCCGTCGAGCGCCTCGTAGGCGGTTTTACAGATTTCGCTGTCGATTGTCAGCTTAAGGTCGTTACCCTTACCGTAGCGCTTGAGATTATAAACGCCGAACATAAGGTTGTAGCCCGTAAGTCTGCTGTCGTAAACGGACTGAACGCCCGTTGATATAAAGTTTTTCTTGTCGCCGACGATGTGAAGAGTCGCCTTGCGGACGGTTCTGCTTTCGTTATACACTCTTTCGCCGTCGACCGTCGTTGCGAGCGGAACGTCATCAGTGTCATAAATAGTTCCCGCGCCGATAAGCTCGCCGTTATGGTACATGTGCTTATTGTAGCGCTTCATAGCCCAGTCGCTTCCGTTATTTACAAACGATACCACGAGAACGGCTGTTCCCGCCGCGAACAGTATACATAAGAGCCAGAGGAATATACCTCTCTTTGTAATCATTCTCATTACTTTGCGCCCTCCCTTTTAGGTTTCATAGAGCCGAGGTAGTTATAGGTTCTGACGTCGGCTGCCTTAATGAAGGCGAGTATAGCCCAGCAGCTTATCATAGACGAGCCGCCGAGGGAGATAAACGGAATGGTAACGCCCGTAAGCGGAAGAATATCCGTTATACCGAATACGTTAAGACCGCATTGGAAGAGGAGAAGTCCCGCGCCTGCGATAGCGGCTATTGAATAAAACGCTGAGCGCGAGGCTACGGAGTTAACAAGCGCGGAAATCGCGATAGCCACGAATGACATAACGAGAAAAATACCGAATATCAGCCCCCATTCCTCGCAGATAACGCCGAATATACTGTCGGACACGGGAGCGTAATAGGTTCTTACGTAGCCCTTGCCGATGCCGACGCCGAAAAGACCGCCGCTCGCGATGCCGACGAGAACTCTCGTCTGCTGCATACCCCAACCGAACGGGTCGTCCCAGACGTGACGGTAAACCGAAAAACGCCTCAGAACGTAAGCTTTGTACTTTAATACAATCGCGCCGCCCATAACCGCCGCGGCGACTGCAAGTATAATTGTTTTTATATCGCCCGAGGTCATAAAGGCGATAATAAGGAAGGTGATAAAGAAGATAAGCGCCGTACCGAAATCGCGCATAAGAATAAGCGAGCCGACGCAGATAACGGAAAATACGATATAGACTATGATGTTTTTAGAGGTTTGTATTTTCTCGAGCGTAGCCGCGCCTACGAAAATAAAGGCAATTTTTACAAACTCGGAGGGCTGAAGGGTAATTCCGCCGTCGCCGCCGAGCGATATCCAGTTACGCGCGCCGTTAGTCGTTCCCGCAATAGCGAGATTTACGATAAGAAGAAGTATCGCGGCACCCGCGATAAACGGTCTTATCTTCATACAGAAGTCGACGTGGCCGAGCATAAATACAAGAACCGTAAAGCCGATAACGCCTGCAAGCACCATAAAGAACTGCTTGAACGCGGAGTCGGGATAAACGCTTCCTATCGTTACGAGACCTACTCCCGAAAGGAAGAAGGCTATAAGCTCAAGCTCGAAATTGCGTCTGTGAAAAGCAGTATAGAAGAATATAAAATATACCCATTCAAGCGCCACGAGGCAGAGGATGGCAAGCATCGCCCTCGTTTCAAATTTTTCTCCGCAGGAGGCGCCTATAAAGCCTGTTGTCGCCTGAAACACCGATAAAATGAAAAGCATAAGGAAATTATTTATCGGCTTTATTTTAGGCTGTTTTTTTATTTTTGAAGCCATAAAAAATCCCCCCTTACTTTTCGTAGAAAATAAATACCTTGTCGCCGAAGGTAAGCATATCCTCGTCAAAAATCAGCTGAGGCTGATTTATATAACGGCCGTTGAGCTTTGTTCCGTTATGACTGTCAAGGTCGGCGAGGGCGAAGCCTCTGCTCGTTTTATATATTCTCGCGTGCTGAGAGCTTACCGTCTGGGAGTTAAGCTGAATATCGCAGCCCTCGCCCCGTCCTATAAGCACGTTTTCCTTTTTAAGATAAACGGGACGCTTGGTTTTTATATCGACAAGCACGCCGTAAGCGACGGCTTTTGAACGCGGCTGACTTACCGCGCTTCTTATCTGCTGTCTTGTAACCGCCGAGAGCGCCTCGTCGCATTCAAACTTCATAGGAATTGAGCC
>JAILGO010000120.1 GCA_024696725.1 Eubacterium sp.
CTTCCGCGTCTATTAAAGGCGTACACGGGCGCTGACTTAAGGCTCGAATTCACCTCGGGCCACGGCTTCCCCAACGAGCTAAAAGACTACGCTTTAATCATTCACTGCGGAGGATGTATGTTAAACGACGCGGAAATGAAAAGCAGAATAGACGAAGCCGACAGTCAGGGCGTGCCGATTACGAACTACGGAACGGCGCTCGCTAAAATCAACGGTATTTTAAACAGAAGCATTGAGATTATAAAATAAAAGCAGGTCGTAAGACCTGCCTTTTTATTTCTTTATTCGCTTATTATGAACTAAGGCAATTATCGCGCAGATTGCGATAAACATTGAAATTCCGACAACGAGAAGCACCGCCATAATCGCGTACGCGCCGACAATATTGAACGGCTTACCCTTCATAAAGGTATCCCAGAGAAAATCGGTTTTATAAAACGGATAGGGATAATAGGTCGGGTTAGTGAAAGGTCCTCTTATTATCGAAAATAGCGAGTACAGAAGCGGATAGATTCCCGAAAGAAAAACAGCCTTTTTAGTAACGCGCTCGTTAGTAAACGGAAAAAGAAGAAGCACGATTACGACCGCAGGCATAAACATGTGGAAGTAGCACTGCATTACAGTTATAAAGCTCTGATACGGAGTATTAAAGGTAAGCGGCGGCGAGAGTTTGAATATAAAGCCCGAATTATACACGAGTCCCGCAACTATGATATAGAGCGTTACGAGCACCTGCACGCCGGGATTAAATGCAATTCTCCGCGCCTTCCCGTTACCGAATATCGCGATACCCGTAACAATGAAGTAGAGATACGCGATTATATTCGACTGGACCGTGAAATATGTAAAGAAATTCCAGCGTCCGTAGTCAATCGGAGAATGCTTAGGGTCATATTCAAATACGTAATTACTTACCCTGTAAACTATTATAGCAAAGCCGATTAACGCGACGGCAATTAAAAACGCGCCGAGCACCTTATTCTTCGCAATAGGGTTAAGTTTCTTTTCAGCTAAGCTGCTCATAGTATCACCTCTTTTATATGATATCTCAGAAGAATTCATTTGTCAAACAATTGTAATTGAAATAATTGTAAATATATATTATAATAATCGTGAGGTGATATTTATGGAAACTAAAACCGTTAAAACTTCCCTTGGAGAAATTAAGGGACGCGAATACGAGGACCGTCTCGAATTCAGGGGAATTAAATTCGCTAACGCTAAAAGATGGGAATACCCGGAGCCGATTGACTCGTGGGAGGGAGTTTACGACGCGACGGAATACGGCGCCTGCTGCTTTCAGGAGAGAGCGTACACGGTAGACGCGGAAACTAACCCGTGGTATCATAAGGAATTCAGAAGCAATCTCAAATTCACATACAGCGAGGACTGCTTATTCCTTAATATCGTTGCGCCTAAGAACGCCGAAAAATGTCCCGTTCTTGTTTACATTTACGGCGGCTCGTTTACGGGCGGCAGCTCGGACGAAGGACACCTTAGCGGCGTATCATTCGCTCAGAACGGCATTATCTGGGTAGCTATGAATTACAGAATCAACTGCTTCGGCTTCCCGAACCATCCCGATTTAACCGACGAAAAGGGACGCTGCGGTAACTTTGGTCTTTACGACCAGGTATGCGCGCTCGAATGGATTAAAAGACATATTGCAGAATTCGGCGGCGACCCCGATAATATCACGCTTTCGGGCGAAAGCGCGGGCGCTATGAGCGTAGACCTTATAATGAGTACAGAGCCCGTAAAGGCGCTCAGACTCAAGGGAGCCGTACTTATGAGCGGAGCCGGTATTCAGAGAGTCGTTGCTAAGCCGAAATCACCCGAAAAAGGCAGAAAATACTGGGACCAGGTTATTGCTAACGCAGGCGTAAGCTCAATGGCTGAGCTAAAGGAAATTCCCGATAAGGACCTTTACGACGCGTGGAAAAAGACTTACGACAGCTATAAGCTCGCTATGCCCGAGGTTCTTCCCTCCTGCGACGGCGTACTTATAACGAAGGATAATTTCAAGCTCTCTACCGTTCCGACGGAGTATCCTCAGGTTTATTCCGTAACTATGAACGATATGTTTACCATCGCGCTTCTTAAGGTAAATCAGATGGTTGCCAAGAAGGGTATGAGAAACGGAAACAAAGTATATATGGCTAACTTTGCCCGTCCGCTTCCCGGCGACGACGTAGGAGCATGGCACGCCGCCGACCTTCTGTATGTATTTAAAACTCAGGGACAGAACTGGAGACCGTGGGAGGAAATCGACTATAAAATAGCCGACCAGATGAACAAGTCGCTTATCGCCTTCGTAAAGACTCACGACCCGAACTGCGACGAGATTCCGACCTGGCTTCCCGGCACGAAGCACGCTATGAGATTCTGTGAAAATACACAGATGATGCCGTGGGACAAGAAGCAGATGTTCGACAATACCATTCACCACGAGGGACCAATCTAAATGAAATTCAGCCACAAGTTTAATTTAGTCAAATCGGATAAAAACACAAGAGCCTATCAGTGCGGCAGTATCTACGCTGAGCTTACGAAACAGTCGCCGCGCTGTCTTATGGTAAAAATCGACAGAAAGCATAATGCTGAGGAACAGCCGAAGGTTACTGAAATCGGAGCCTTCGGCTTCGGCGATATTACGGTTAATGTTAACCCTGATAACCTTATTATCAGCTATTACAAGGGCGATAGGCTCCTCTTTTCAGACCGCGAGCCGCTTGCGTACAACTTAGAAAACGAGTTCGGCGAAGGTGTTTTTCACTACATCTCGCGCGAAAAGAGCGAAAAGGTTTACGGACTCGGCGACAAGTCCGGATATCTTAACAAGGCGGGTAAAAGCTACACGATTGAAACTACGGATTCAATGGGCTACGACGCAGAAAACAGCGACCCGCTTTATAAACACGTTCCTTTTTATATATGTGAAAATCCCGTCGGCTGTTACGGTATCGAATACCTTACGAGCGATACCGCCTATATTGACCTCGGAAGAGAGCATAACAATTACTACAAGCCCTATAAGTATTTCAGAAGCGGCGGCGACAGCCTTACATATTTCGTATATTTCGGCACGAAGCTTGAAATACTTCAGCAACACTGCGCTATCGTCGGCGGACTCGCATTTCCGCCGAAATGGAGCTTTGACTACTGCGCAAGCACTATGGCGTACACCGACGCTCCCGACTCGTATCGGCAGATGCTCGGTTTTATCGAACAGCTTAAAAAATACGATTTATCGTGCAGGGGCTTTTATCTTTCCTCGGGCTATACTTCAATCGGAGACCAGCGCTGCGTGTTCAACTGGAATTACGATAAATTCCCCGACCCTGCTGAATTTATAAGGGTGTTCAGAGAAAACGGAATCGAGATTATTCCGAATATCAAGCCTGCGTTTCTTGTAACCCACCCGATGTATAAGGCGCTTGCGGAAAAAGGATTGTTTATAAAAAATCCGGACGGCACGCCTTTTGTAACTCAGTTCTGGGACAATCTCGGAAGCTATCTTGATTTTACAAATCCCGAGACTAAGGAATTCTGGAAGCGTCAGGTTACGGAAAAGCTTCTCAATTTAGGAATAACTTCAACCTGGAACGATAACAACGAGTTCGATATTAAAGACCCCGATGCCGTAGCTTTTCACGGAAATAAGTCGAGCGCTATAAGACCCGAGCTTACTTATCTAATGGTCGAGTCGTCCTACGAGGCGCAGATGGAAAAATATCCCGCTCTTCGTCCGTTTCTTTCAACGAGAAGCGGCGGAGCTAAAATCCGCAGATACGCTCAGACCTGGAGCGGCGACAATTACACCTCCTTTAAGGACTTGAAATTCTGTCATTTTATCGGGCTTACCATGAGCCTTTCGGGCTTCTACTTCTACGGTCACGATTTAGGCGGCTTTTCGGGCTCTATGCCATCGCGCGAGCTTCTTTTAAGGTGGCTTCAGCACGGAGTATTCGAGCCTCGCTTTACTATTCATTCATGGAACGACGACGGCACGGCGACCATGCCGTGGAGCTATCCCGATATTATTCAGAGCGTAAGAAAGCTTTTCGCTCAGAGAGCAAGGCTTATCCCCTATCTCTACGCCTCGGCGTATAACGCGGTTAAATACGAAATACCGATGAACGCGCCGCTGTTTCTCTATTACGACGATGAGAAAATCGACGAAAACGGCAATACCTTTATGGTCGGACGCGATATTCTCGCCGCCTGCATTTTCGATGAGAACGAGGAATACGTCGAAGTTTATCTTCCGAAGGCAGATGACTGGTACTCCGACGGAGATTACTTTAACGGCGGAACGAGCCTTAAAGCGCACGTACCTGCCGACTCAGAGGCAAAGTGCTTTATAAGAGCGGGAAGCGTTATTCCCGTAAACGAAGCTGAGTACGGCTTTAAAACGGACGAAAAGCTCGTTTTAAATATTTACGCCGCGGATAGCGGCAGCTTTTCCTCGGAGCTGTTCTTCGACGACGGAGAGAGCTTCAGATACCTTGACGGAGACTGCGCGTTGCTTAATATCTGCGTTGACTGCGGTGAAAACGAGGTAACCGTTACGGTAACTAACCTCGGTAAAACGGATATTGATTACGGGGTTAAGCTCACTGATTATAAAAAACGTACAATGAAGTTAAAAAAATGATGATTTTTCTATACATATATGCTATACTTAAAATAAGTTAGCAATTTATTATTGCTAAATATTTATAAGGAGAGAAAAAATGGCTGAAAAACAAGGTAAGGTAAAATCACTTTTTGCCGATATCAAAACCCATTGGAAGAAGCCTGCTCCCGGTAAGTATGTTCCCTACCGTGAATATCTTGACATACTTATAGGCTCGGGCTCCAACTACGCGGGTTCAAAGATTCTTGAATACATAGCCTTCGGTGCCGGCTGCTATCTTATGATGTACCATTATAAGCTCCCGTACATTACCTACTCGGTTATCGGGCTTATAAATATGCCGCTCGGCTATCTATGGGCTATACTTTGGTGGATTGTTTCCGACAACCTCGGCTTCCTTCCGAAAAAGACGGAGAAGAAGCTGTACGCCGTGTATATCGGCTCCGCGCTGTTGGGTCTGTTCATGATTATTTTTAACTTTGAACCGTATCTCAATCCGTCGAATCCGATAGTTTCGACGCTCAATTCCTTCAGAGGAATATCCGCCGCGTCGTCTATCAAGATTTTAGGAACGTTTATACTTAACAGCGGTTGGAAGGGCGCGCGTAACATCTTCTGGCGTAAAAAGCTTATTCCGAAATTCGGAAGATACAAGTACGCGCTTTACTGCGATTACCTGCCGATGAACGTTATGGTTATATTAATCGGCTGGCTTCCTCTCTACAATATTCAGGACGAGGTTACAAGGGTATGGGCAGCTAACCTGCTGTTCGCAATTTACTGCGTATTCGGCTTCGGCAATAACCTTGAAATGTGCTGTCAGAATATTTCGCCTAACGTCCGCGAAAGAATTTTCGTCAGAACGTACCCGATTAAGCTCTCGCACCTTGCATGGTCGATTATGGCGATTATTATCCCCGTGCTTATCGGTAAAACTAAGGACAATTGGGCTGACATCGCTGTATTCAAATGGATAATTCCCGGTATCTTCTTTGTATTCTCGACTCTTACGATTGTACTCGCGGGAAGGATAAAGGAGCGTATTCCTCAGCCCCCGCTTGAGAAAAAGGTAAATATAAATATCTGGGACGGTATGTTCGGCGTAATGCGTAACAAGTACAAGTGGACGCTTACGGTAGTAGGTCTATTGGACTCTCTCGGAAACGGTATGCTTGCGTTCGGTACTATCCTTTACCTTTATACATTCCGACTTACCGGTCTTGCGTATTCACTTATCGTCGCGCTCGTTTCCTTTGCGGGAACGCCGCCCGACTTCTTTACGCCGTATTTCATAAAACGCTTCTCATACAAGCAGATTATGATTTTCCATCAATACACCCGGGCTATAGGTTATACGGTAATCGTACTTTGTTACCTTTTCCTCGGTAATAACCTTAAGCTTTGCGGTACGATTTCGGTAGTAATGCTCATTATTATGGAGATGTGTAAGACGGTACCTGTAGCGGTCGGACACGATATGGATATCCGTATCTCAGACTATCAAATGTATCTTTCCGGCGAGAGACTTGAAAACTTCTCAGGCGTGTTCGGATGGTTTACGGGTCCGATTACAACCTTCGTTGGACTTATTATTCCGCTTCTTATGCTCAGAGGCGGCTTCAACTCGAACTTCGACGTTCTGTTTATAGACGAATCGAGAAGAAATATTATCGTTATCCCGATTATTATGGATATTATCGGTTATATTCTTATGTCTATCCCCTACTACTTCTGGGATTACGACGACGATAAACAGAACAAGGTTATGGAGGTTCTCCGCCGACGCGAGGAGGTAACGAGAAAACAAATGGAACAGGGCGACGACAGTACGCCCGAGGAAAACGCAGCCGCTGCGCTTGAAGAAGAAACCGAAAGAGCGGAGGTGATGTCATGAAATTAGGAAAGAAAAAGAACGCTCCCGAAGCAACCGAGGAAAAGGAAGAGGACTTCCTTACCCAGGAGGCTAAGGAAATGGAGGAGCAAGCTCCCGAATACACGCTTGACATCCCCGAGGATGAAAT
>JAILGO010000182.1 GCA_024696725.1 Eubacterium sp.
TTTCCGAAGACAGGGTTCTTTATGTAAGACTTAATCTCCCGGTTGATGATAAGTTTACCGATCTTGCGTCAAAGGTTGGCGAAACGGTTTATAACGCCGTTGATTTTGAGAATTCCCAATATAACGAAGTTTGTATTTATCTTATTAAAGAAGACAACGAACAGGAGGAGCGCGCAAGAGTGTTCTTCAGAAAGAATTATAATGAGTATTCTCTGTACAGCTTTGGCGATGAGGATAAAAGCAAAAAAGACGGATATATATCGACGGATATGATTTTTAACGGCGGAAAAATAGATTTAGTTAAAGAGAAAATTGTTGATAACATAAAAAAAGATAAGTTTTATAAACAGTTTCCCGAAGACAGCGTGTTAATATTTGACGGCGATTTTAATCCATAAGACAGCAGGAGGAAGGTTATGCCTAAAAGAGAAGGATACATTTCGTGGGACGAATACTTTATGGGCGTGTCCCTGCTCTCCGCAATGAGAAGCAAGGACCCGAGCACTCAGGTCGGCGCCTGTATCGTAAGCGACGAAAATAAAATTATGTCGGTCGGCTATAACGGCTTTCCGCGCGGCTGCAGCGACGACGATTTTCCGTGGGAGCGTTCCGCCGAGAACACTAACGACACAAAATATCCCTTCGTCTGCCACGCGGAGCTTAACGCTATTCTTAACGCGGGCGGTCAGGATTTAAGAGGCGCAAGGATTTTCGTTGCGCTTTTCCCCTGTAACGAATGCGCCAAGGCGATTATCCAGAGCGGAATCAGAGAGGTAGTTTATATATCCGATAAATACGCTGATACTCCGGGTACAATCGCGAGCAAAAGAATGTTCAACGCCGCCGGCGTAAAGCTCACTCATTTTAAGAGCGATAAGGAAATAAGTATTTCGTTTGAAGAGGGAAGAGTATAAGTGAGAGAGGTAGATATCTACGATTTTGACAAAACGCTTGTACCGTTTGACAGCGGTACGGCTTTTGTGCTGTTTTGCAGCGCGCGTTATCCGTGGATTCTGCCGATGCTCCCCGTCACGGGTTTTCTCTGCCTCCTCGGAACGCTTAAGCTTATAAGCTGGACGACGTTTAAAAAGGTCTGTTTTTCCTTTATGCGCTTTATTCCGCGCGAAAGGGCAATAAAAGCGTTCTGGGATAAAAACGAAAGCAGGGCGTTCAAGTGGTTTAAGGAGAGAAAAAGAGAGAGCGTCGTTATTTCCGCAAGTCCCGATTTTCTCCTTGAGGAAGCGCAGAAGCGCCTCGGCTTTGACGTGCTTATATGCTCCCGTCACGATAAACGAACCGGAAGGATTATCGGTAAAAACTGTCGCGGAGAGGAAAAGGTAAGACGGTTTTACGAAACCCTCGGCAACGGGGTAAGGGTAGCGGACGTTTACTCCGATTCCGTCGACCACGACAAGCCGATTTTTTCTCTCGCCACGGGTAAGTGTTACCATATCGTCGACGGAATAAAAAACGAATTTGATTTTAAGGACAAATATAAGGAATGAAGTATTTTTTCAGAACAGCCATAGCCCTCGTGCTGGTAGGTATCGCAGTTTTTGCGGCATACTTTACCGCGAGCGGCGGAAAGCTTCCGTCACAGCAGGAAAAAGCGCTTGCGACCACCGCGAGCAGAGCGCCCGCAACCGAAAAGTATGCTAACAAGAGGCTTCTGGCGTCGGTTAACAGCTACGGATATAAGCTGTATACCACCGACGACAGTATACTTTTATACCATAACGATAAGGAATTCGAGTTCAAGCAGTGGAGCAGCTATATGGAGCTTGAAAAGCCGAAGATGTATTGCTTTGACTTTAACGGAGACTCAAAGCGCGACGTGATTATACGCTGCGTAAGCGGAACCGAGCAGGCAACGGGCGACTACGTTTACGATATTTATGTGCTTTTAAGAAACGACAGTAACGGCGAGCACTATGACGTTCTGAGTATTAACCAGAGCAAGTGGCACGATATTCTTGACGACGCTATTAAAGAGGAGCTGACTCAACTTAAAACCTGTAAAAAATACGCCCAGTTCGCTATGACCGTAAAAGGAAACAGCATAACCTACGATAAGAAAACGGGTATGGTAAACGGCGGCGCGGGCTATACGGGCTACTTCCGTGCGCTTCAGGACGCAAACGGAAAGTATATGACCGTTGAAAGCTGGAAAAAGGGCAAGGGCAGCTACTATATCAATAAGAACAACAAGGTCTCCTGTGAGGTCGAGGTAATCGTAAGCTATAAGGAATCCGACGTTACCCAGAAAGCGGGTAAGATTTATTTTGAAATGAATCTCGGCCCGAAGGGCAGCCTCGTTATAACCTCGCGCTCTATGGTCTTTACTGCGGGCGACGAGTATAGGGTTGCCGACCCGACGGATACGGCGGACAAGCCGTGGAGCAGCGTGCTTAACAATTCCGCAAAGCCGAAGGGTAACGAAGCAATAAACTGGCTTAAGTATTCCGTAGAGATTAACAGTAAGTCTCTGATAAATACCGTCGACCTCGGCAGCGAGGATACGGACGTTATCTTCGTTGATAAGCTTACCGTTACCGAGAGCGCGGTTATAATGACCGCAAAGGACGGATATACCTTTGATAAGGAAACTGCGGACAAGGGCGAGTTCTCGCTGATTATAAACAAGGGCGCGAAGGACGAATACGATATCGCCTACACCGCAGAGCTTTCGGACGGCGGAAAAACGCTTAAAATCAATTACGATAAAACGTACTCCCAGTCCGATATCAAAAAAATAGATATCAGCTTCGGCGCAAAGAGATAATATGAAAAAGGAAGGCTTCGGCGCCGAGGAAATAAAGGCATATTTAAATAGCGGAATTAACGTGGTTTATTATCCCGTGACCGATTCTACGAATACTCAGGCGAAGCGCCTCGTATCGGAGTGTGAAGAGGACGCGCTGCTTGTCGTTGCCGACGCGCAAACTGAAGGCAGGGGAAGGCTCGGAAGAAGCTTTTATTCCCCCGAAAGCACGGGAATATATATGTCGCTCGCGATAAAATGCAAAAAGCCGCTCGGCGATTACCTTAAGGTAACGGCTGCGGCTGCGGTAGCGGTATGCAGGGCGATAGAGGAACTGACCAACCTTGAACCGTTTATAAAATGGGTTAACGATATTTACGTCGGCGGTAAAAAGGTGTGCGGCATACTCTGCGAGTCCGTCACGGACGGAAGAAGCTCCGCGGTAATAATAGGAATAGGAATTAACGTTAATACCGTGCGCTTTCCCGAAGATTTAAAAAACGCGGGAAGCCTTAAGGTTGAGCTTGACCGCGCAAAGCTTGCCGCAAAAATCGCCGCGCTTACCCTTGAGCTGACGGATAAGGACGGCGGGGAATATCTTGATTATTACAGAAGCCGCAGCTTCGTCACCGGTAAAAAAATAACCGTTATAAAAAACGGAAGCGAGCGAAGCGCAGAGGCCGTCGGAATTGACGGGAGCTTTGGGCTCACCGTGAGATATGACGGCGAAAAAGAGGAAACGCTGAACAGCGGAGAAATCAGTATTCGGATATAACGGAGGAGAAAATATGGCATTATCACCGCTTTTTATTCTTTACGTAGTAATAGTTTTTTCGTTTATCGTTACCTCGGTGTTTATGTTCAGACCGAAGGGCGACGAAAGGGTACACATTATAT
>JAILGO010000186.1 GCA_024696725.1 Eubacterium sp.
CCGCTCGCTTCGGAAAAAGCAATCCAGATTTCGGGGACGAGAACGCCCTCTAAGTCAAGACATACAACGTGCATATTTTGTCCTCCGTAAAAATTAGCAGTCAGCGCTCCCTTACGCAGTAAGTATAGGATTATTTAAAGAATAAGGGGAGCTTTTCAAGATATACGATATCGTCGCGGTCGGCTGCGTCGCCCTCGGCAAGAGGAGCGCAGGAGGCTACGATATTTCCGCCGAAGCGTTCAACGAGCATCTGAGTCGCCTTAAGGCTTTCGCCCGTAGAGATTACGTCGTCAACCACAAGCACTCTTTTACCCGTGAGAAGGTCACCGTCCTCATGACCGAGATAGAGAGTCTGTACCCTCTGAGTCGTAATAGAGGTAACCTCGACCTTTTCAGGTCTGTCCATATAGACCTTAACGCCCTTACGCGCTACGATATATTTCTTTCCGCTCTGACGGCTCATTTCATAAGCGAGCGGAATCGACTTAGCCTCGGGAGTTACGATATAGTCGAACTCTGGAACCTTTTTAAGAAGCTCCTCGGCGCATCTTACGGCAAGCTCAACGTCGCCGAAAAGAATAAAGGCTGCGATATCAAGATTATCGGACACGGAGAACTTCTGAAGCTGTCTTGTAAGACCTGCGATATGAAGCTCATAAAAATCGTTATCCTGTCTTTTCATTCCCTCTTTAATCATCAGAGAAGTCCCTCCTCCATTTTTACGCCGCCGAGAAGATGAAAGTGCAGATGCTTAACCGTCTGACCTGCATCGTCGCCGCAGTTATTTATAATTCTGTATGACTCTATACCCTGAGATTCAGCAATCCCGGGGAGTTTTTCAAATATATGGGAAACATACTTGCTGTTTTCGGCGTTAACCGCGTTAGCGCAGCAGATATGCTCTTTCGGAACTGCGAGAATATGAACGGGAGCCTGGGGATTCAAATCCTTAAAGGCTAACATCATATCGTCCTCGTAAACCTTTGTTGACGGGATATTTCCGTTAATGATTTCACAGAATACACACATAGCTATACCTCTATCCTAAAATGTTTTTTACTATTTCAGCTGCGGCTGCGATTGCGTCGTCAAGCTTTGAAATATCCTTAGCGCCTGCCATAGCGCTGTCGGGTCTTCCGCCGCCTCCGCCGCCTGCAAGCTTAGCGACCTCGCGGACTACGTCGCCCGCTTTAACGCCCCTTGCAACGGCGTTCTTACCGCAGACCGTAACGATAGTAGCCTTTTCGCCGTTAACTCCCGCGATAACCGCTACGGCGTTATCCTTCTGTGCCTTTATATCGTCGCCCATAGAGCGAAGCGCGTCGGGAGTTGCGCCGTCAAACTTAGCCGTATAAACCTCAATATCGCCGATAACCGTCGGAGCGGAGAACATATCCGCGCTCTTAAGTCTTGTAATCTCGGCGTTGAGGGACTGAATCTCCTTCTGATATTCCTTATTTTCGCTTACAAGAGCAGAAACTCTCTCGGCAACGTCGCTCTCACTTGATTTAAGAGCGCCTGAAATCGCCTTAACGGCGTTTTCGTTACCGTAATAAGCGTTTATGAAGCCGAAGCCGGTAACGGCTGTAATACGTCTTACGCCCGACGCTACCGAAGCCTCGCTCATAATCTTAAAGAGTCCGAGCTTACCGCTGTTTGATACGTGAGTACCGCCGCAGAATTCGGTAGAGAAATCGCCCGCCTTAACAACGCGTACGATATCACCGTACTTTTCACCGAAGAGCATCATAGCGCCCATTTTCTTAGCTTCCTCGAGCGGCATCTCCTGCATTGTTACGGGAGCGGCGCTCATAATGAACTGATTAACGCGGTACTCGACCTGACGGATTTCATCCTCAGTCATAGCGTTGAAATGGGTAAAGTCAAAGCGGCAGATTTTATCGTCAACGAGCGAGCCTGCCTGCTCAACGTGATTACCGAGCACCTCGCGAAGAGCCGCCTGAAGAAGATGGGCGGCGGTATGGTTACGCATAACTGCGCGGCGGCGCTCGCCGTCAATCTCGGCGATTACCTTATCGCCTACGGAGATGATTCCGCTCTTGACGGAGCCGCTGTGAATATAAATCTTATCGTCGTTCTTCGTAGTATCCTCAACGGTGAAGGTATTATCGCCGTTTGAGATTACGCCGCTGTCGCCGACCTGACCGCCGCTCATAGCATAGAACGGGGATACGTCGAGAATTACGACGCCCTTTTCGCCTGCGCCGAGCATATCGCAGAGCTCGCCGTCGGAATTAACGAGAGCCCTGACGGTCGCCTCAGCGGTGAAATCCGTATAACCCGTAAACTTCGTAGCCTCAGCCTCTATCTTTACGGAATTACCCTTCCACGCGTCAGCGCCGGCGTCCTTACGGGCAGCGCGGGCGGTCTTTTTCTGATTAGCAAGAAGCTCGTTAAAGCGCTCCTCGTCAACGGTCATTCCCTTTTCCTCAAGGACATCCTTTGTCAAATCAAGCGGGAAGCCGAAGGTATCGTTAAGCTTAAACGCGTCGTCGCCGCTGAAAACCGTACCCTCGGTAGCGGCGATATATTCGTCAAGAAGCTGAAGTCCCGCGTCGATAGTTTTTCCGAAGCTTTCCTCTTCGGAAAGGATAACGCGCTTGATAAGCTCCGCCTTATCGCCGAGCTCGGGATAAGCCGACGCATTTTCGGAGATAACCGTATCGCATACCTTATAAAGAAACGGCTCGTTAACGCCTAAGAGTCTGCCGTGGCGGCAGGCGCGTCTTATAAGTCTTCTCAGGACGTAGCCTCTTCCGTTATTCGACGGGATTACGCCGTCGCCTATCATAAAGGTTGAGGAACGGACGTGGTCGGTAATAACGCGAAGCGAGATATCCTGCTTCTTGTCGTCGTGGTACTTTACGCCTGCAATTTCGGCAATATGCTTCATAATATTCTGTACGGTATCTACCTCGAAAATATTATCAACGCCCTGCATAATGCAGGCAAGTCTTTCAAGTCCCATACCCGTATCAATATTCGGATGGTCGAGAGGAGTATAGTTATTATTACCGTCGTTATCAAACTGAGTGAAAACGTTGTTCCAGAACTCAGTAAAGCGGTCGCATTCGCAGCCCGGCGCGCAGTCGGGAGAGCCGCAGCCGTACTTTTCACCGCGGTCAAAATAAATCTCGCTGCACGGTCCGCACGGACCCGAGCCGTGCTCCCAGAAATTGTCAGCCTTGCCGAGACGAACGATATGCGATGGGTCTACTCCGTTTTGTTTCGTCCAGATTTCAAACGCCTCGTCGTCGTTTTCATAAATTGTAACGTAGAGCTTATCAACGGGCATTTCAAGTACCTTAGTACAGAATTCCCACGCCCACGCGGTAGCCTCCTTTTTAAAATAATCGCCGAAGGAGAAGTTACCGAGCATTTCAAAGAACGTACCGTGACGGTCGGTTTTTCCTACCTCCTCGATATCGGGAGTACGGATACACTTCTGACAGGTCGTTACGCGCTTTCTCGGCGGAGTGACCTCTCCCGTGAAATACTTTTTCATAGGAGCCATACCCGAGTTAATAAGAAGCAAGCTCTTATCGTTATTCGGAACAAGAGAAAAGCTCGGGAGTCTTAAATGTCCCTTGCTTTCAAAAAATGAGAGATACTTTTCTCTTAATTCGTTTAATGATGTCCATTCCATATATATTTACCTCGTCTGAGAGTTATTTCTTTAATAAGTGACAAACGCTGCGATGAAATACACACCGCAGCGTTAATACACTGATTAGAGCTTTGCAGCAATCTTAGCAAGCTCCTGAAGCTCTTCCTTCGTAAAGGTTAAGCCTTTGCTCATCTTGTCGTGCTCCGGTGACCAATCTCTTACGTCAACCTTAGGCTCACGTCCGTTCCAGGAAATTAAATTTACCTCCCTGGTCCAGCCACGTGCCGTCTCTGAAATTACGCCAAGATGTTCAGTGATTTCATACTTGATTTCAGGCATTGTATTACTCCCCCTTCTATAAATTTATTATTTAATAGATTTTGCGATTTCTTCGGTATCTCTCGCTATCATAAGCT
Organism: Eubacterium sp.; assembly: GCA_024696725.1. GTDB lineage: Bacteria > Bacillota > Clostridia > Oscillospirales > Acutalibacteraceae > Eubacterium_R. Next base: position 4,045 of record JAILGO010000186.1, read on the forward strand.
CTTCATCGGTAGCAAGGATAAATACTCTTACGCTGTCCCCGGGCTTTGTAAGCTCAGCTTCAGCGCCTTTAACTGTTTTTTCGTTAAGCTCCTCGTCAATCTTAACGCCGAGGTAGCCGAGATATGAGCAAATCTTTGAGCGAAGCCAGAAGCCGTTTTCGCCGATTCCGCCCGTGAAAACGATAGCGTCTACGCCGTTCATAGCAGCAGTATAAGCGCCTATGAACTTAGCAATCTGATAAGCCTGCATTTCGTGGGCGAGGATTGCTCTTTCGTCGCCCTTAGCCTGTGCGGCGCAGATATCTCTGTCGTCGGGTGAAATACCCGAGATAGCGGCAACGCCCGACTTCTTATTAAGTATAGTATCCATTTCCTTCGGGGAAAGGTTTTCCTTATCCATTATAAAGGTAACAACCGACGGGTCAACTCCGCCCGAGCGGGTACCCATCATAAAGCCGTCAAGCGGCGTAAGACCCATAGAGGTATCTACAACCTTACCGTATTCAACAGCCGTAACGGAAGAACCGTTACCGAGGTGGCAGGTAATTACCTTTAGCTCCCCGGGCTTCTTACCCATTTTTTCGGCTACGCGAAGCGATACGAATTTATGGGACGTGCCGTGTGCGCCGTAACGGCGAACCTTATACTTCTCATAGTATTCATAAGGAACAGCGAACATATACGCCTTAGGCGGCATTGTTGAATGGAACGCGGTATCGAAAACGAATACCTGAGGAACGTCGGGACCTACTACCGAGAGACAGGCTCTGTAGCCCTGAATATGCGCCGGATTATGAAGCGGAGCGAGAGGAGATAAATCCTCGATATCCTTAGCGACCTTTTCGTCTACGAGCACGCTGTGCTTATAATAGGGACCGCCCTGTACTATTCTATGACCGATAGCGTCAATTTCGCTGAACGAATCAATTACCTTATACTCGCTTTCGGAGATAAGATATTTAACCTCGTTAAAGGCGTCGGTATGAGTAGGAAGCTCTTTATCGTACTCAATCTTTTCACCGTTAACCTTAAGGCAGACGTTTTTTTCACCGCCGAGAATCTTTAAACCGATTCTCTCGATAACGCCTTTACAAAGTACAGACTCGTCCGTCATATCCATAAGCTGAAACTTAAGCGACGATGAGCCGCAGTTGATTACAAGAATTTTCAAAACTTTTCCTCCGCTC